>DASSKV010000043.1:0-7836 GCA_035690125.1 Saccharimonadales bacterium (SeqCode)
AATTTATAAAAAAGCAAAAGCAAAGAATAGCCCAGGCACTGGAAACTGCTGATGAAGCAGGTATTGGTACGCTGCTTGAGCAGGTAAAAAAGTATGATGCGCTATTAAGACAGGTCCAAGGAGGCAGACGTGGCTAAGAAAACACCTACAAATGACACCCCCCCAACACAAGAAGAACAAAAGCAGCAGTTGCTAGAAAAGGCCAAGAAGGATGGGCATATTGCACAGCGCGATATATTTGCCGTTATTCCAGATGCTCCAGAAAATGCCGAGGTATTGGATGCCCTGTACACCGAGCTTGCTGACGCCAGCATAGAGATTACTGCTGCCGAGCCGGACGAAACGGCCTTTACCGATGAATGGGCGCTAGAGGAAAGCGAAGAAGAGGAAGACCTAACGGCTGCTACGGCAGTTTACCTCGATGATGACATCGCCGATGACTCGGTGCGCCTGTACCTGCGCGAAATAGGTAAGATTCCGCTGCTGAGCGCCGAGGAAGAGTTAGAGCTAGCCCAGCGTGTGGTAAAGGGCGACAAAGACGCTAAAGACAAGATGGCAGAGGCGAACATGCGCCTAGTGGTTTCCATAGCCAAGCGTTATGTGGGCCGCGGCTTGGACTTGCTTGACCTCATACAGGAGGGCAACACTGGCTTGCTCCGGGCCGTTGAAAAGTTCGACCCAGACAAAGGTTTTAAGTTTAGTACCTATGCCACATGGTGGATACGCCAAGCTATTACCCGTGCTATCGCCGACCAGGCGCGTACTATCCGCATACCAGTGCACATGGTGGAAACTATCAACAAGTTGCTGCGCACCCAGCGCCGCCTAACCCAAGAACTCAACCGCGAACCGACCAACGAAGAGATAGCTAAGGCTATGGAAATAGAGGTAGACAAGGTCGAGCATATCATGAAGATAAAGCAGGACATCAGCTCCCTCGACGCCTCTATACGTGATGACGAAGAAGACAGCGTACTCGCCGACTTCATCGAAGACGAAGACACCGTATCCCCTGAGGAAAGCGCAACATCCCAGCTACTAAAAGAACAGGTCAAGGACATGCTGAGCGCCCTTACCGAACGCGAACAGAAGATACTCAAGCTGCGCTTTGGCCTCGAAGACGGCAAAAGCCACACCCTGGAAGAAGTGGGGCAGGAGTTCAGTGTAACCCGTGAGCGCATCCGACAAATAGAAGCTAAGGCACTAGCCAAGCTGCGTAAACACCGCGATGCCAAAAAGCTGCATGATTACATAAAGTAGATAGTCGAGACTAAACAGGTGAACAACAAAAAGATTATTGGCCTTTCGGGCACCAATGGTAGCGGTAAAGATACCGTAGGCCACATACTTGCAGAAAAGTATGGCTATTTGTTTGTTTCTGTTACAGACCTCCTCCGTGCCGAAGCAACCAAGCGCGGCCAGCCGGTAGAGCGGGAAGTTTTACGCACTATAAGCGCAGAATGGCGCCGTGAAAGTGGCCTAGGGGTATTGTGCGAGCGGGCAATAGCCGAATATGACAAGGTCAAAGACCAGTACCAAGGGGTTGTTATGGCTAGCTTGCGGAACCCAGGCGAAGCTGACGCAGTACATGAGCATGGCGGGGTAGTCATATGGGTAGATGCGGACCCGCGTACTCGCTATAACCGTATCCAGGCAAATGCGTTAACTCGTGGCAGGGCGGAGGAAGACAACAAGACTTTCGAGCAGTTCCTAGTAGAGGAGCAGGCCGAAATGCACAGCTCTGGCGATGAAGCGACCCTAGACATGGCAGGCGTGAAAGCTAAAGCGGACGTACTTCTAGAAAATGACGGCGACAACCTTGTAGTGCTTCAAGAAAACATCGAACAAGCACTCGGGCTTAACCCTTAGGCTGCTTGGAAGTATCTGTAATACCTGGCTTTAAACATTGTAGACCTACACTTTACGCAGCGATGCTTTGCTTGCGGTGGAGTTCTAGTACGGCGCGGCGGGTGTGCTTGCGGGTGTGGCGTTGGAGTAAGCGGAGCGCTAAGTAAACAGCGGCACAGAGAAGGGCGCTTAGCCAATCCATGAGGTTAAGCGGGCCGGCTCCGAAGTATGGCCGGATGATGGGGTTGTACAAGATGTTCAGTATGCAGAAAAAACTGACTCCAAAGGCAACCAGTAACTTTTTGTTACTCCACAGGTAACTCGTAAAGACGCTTTCGTGTTCGTCGCTGCGCACTAGCATGAGGTTTGTAAATTGGCAGAGCACCAGGGTCACGTAGGTAAGTATAGTTGCCTGCATGTACAGCGGGTTATGGGTGCTAATGAACGGCGCAGTAGTAGCGTGGCGGGTAAAGAACCACAGATAGTTCAAGTAAGCCAGGCTAGCCGCAATGAAACCGAATAGGATGAACTCCCGTACTGTTTTTTTATTCAAGATATGGTCATTTAGGCGCCGTGGTTTGTCGTGCATGAGCTCGCGCTGGGCGCTGTCCCAGCCAAGGGCGGTTATGGGGAACATTTGGGCTACTATATCGATAGCCAGGATTTGTATTGCTGTAATGGCGATAGGGATGTGGAAGATGGCCTGGCCAAGCAGGCTGAGCAGTATGGTAACAAGCTCACTGGCGTTGTCGGTAAGTGCACAGCGGGCAGCCTTTTTGATATTCAGGAAGGTCAGGCGACCCTGTTCTATGGCACCCACTAGGGTATCGAAACTATCATCAAGCAATATTATTTCAGCCGCATCTTTAGCAACATCAGTGCCTGTTTTTCCCATGGCTACACCTATGTCTGCCCTCTTGAGTGCCGGGGCATCATTTATGCCGTCGCCCGTCACGGCCACAACCCGGCCACTTTGCTTGGCAATCTCTACAATCCGTAGCTTGTCTTCTGGGGATACTCGACTAAATACCGCGCCACCCTTTTCGATAAGCTGGAGTATCTGGCTGTCGGCCAATTGCGCAAGTTCGTTGCCTAAGATAATGGTAATGTCGTCGCTTAGGTGGGCTTTAGCGGCAATAGCTTTAGCGGTGGAGGGGTAGTCACCGGTTACTACCGACACTTTTACGTGTGCGCCACGGGCGGCAAGCATGGCTGCTGGTACTTGCTCGCGCAGCGGGTCGTGCATGCTTACCATGCCTAGGAAGGTCAGGTCCTTTTCTACTTCCTCCATTTTCAGTTTTTTCAGGTCGGTTTTCGGCGGGAGTACACGGTAGGCAAGCCCTAAGTTGCGCTGGGCAGCGTGGGCTTCTGTTTCGTTTTGCTGGGCAAAAAACTTATGGTCGGCAGCAGTGAGCGGGCGCGTGTGGCCATGGTCCCAGAGTTTCTTGCTTCTTTCCAGTACTGCTTCGGGGGCACCCTTTAGGTACACTATTGTCTGCCCATTGTGCAACCGGACTGAGCTCATCAGCTTGCGCCCGGAGTCAAATTGAAACTCTTTTATTTCTTTTTGGCTATCATTTGATTTTTCGGGGTCTATGCCTGCTTTTCGGGCAAGAGTGATGAGCGCACCCTCGGTAGGGTCGCCCAGTACATACCAGGTAGCATGCTGCTCGTCTGGAGCATTTACCTTGGCGTTGCTGGCTAGCGCGGCGGTTTCGAAGAACAATGATAAGTTTTGCAAAGTATCGGTGGGTAACGGCTTGTTGCGCGCATCTATAACCTCACCATTGGCTTCATAGCCAGTGCCGCTGACATGGTAAGCGCTTCGGCCGATGAGCAAGTGTTGCACGGTCATTTCATTTTTGGTTAGCGTACCGGTCTTGTCGGTCAATATTATGTTGGTGGCGCCCAAGGTTTCCACTGCGGATAGTTTTTTAACAAGGGCACGGGCGCGGGCCATTCGAGCGGCTGTTTGTGCAAGTGTAATGTTCACCTCTGCTACCAAGCCCTCTGGTATCATTGCGGCGCCTATGCCAATGCCAAAGAGGATGGCGCTGTGCAGCCCCAGGCGGGACTTAAAGGCTATAAATGCTAGCGCAAGCGCAAGAATGGTTGCCCCTTGTGCTAGCCGTACCGCCAAGTGGTTCATTTCCTTTTGCAGTGGAGACGATTCAGTGCGGGTGACTTGGCTCAAGCTAGCTATACGTCCCAGCTCGGTGTGCATACCGGTTGCAATAACTACGCCATGGCCATGGCCGGTGGCGACCGTCGTCCCCATGAAAGCTATGTTGTGCCGGTTGCCCAGGGGTACCTCGGTGCTTATGGCATGCACAAACTTGCGGCTCGGATTGCTCTCGCCTGTAAGCGCGAAGTCGTTTGTGGCCAGCTCTACTTCGTCTACTATGCGCAAGTCGGCAGGTACGCTATCACCCTCTTCCAAGTACACTATGTCGCCGACTACCAACTCACTGGCGTCGACTTCCCGTAGCTTACCGCCACGCAATACTTTTGTGCGTGGAACGAGTAATTGTTCTAGGCTTGCCATGAGTGTTTCGGCCTTATGTTCCTGAAAGTAGCCGACACTGGCGTTCATAAGGGCTATTAGTATGAGGATGGTGGCGGTTTTGGCATCATGTAGATATATAGAGAACGCTGCGCTTAGAAGCAGCATTATTACCAGAAGGTTTTTAAACTGTCTTATAAATGTAACGACAGGGAGCTCATGTTTTGTGCGGTGCAGAGTGTTCAGGCCAAGTTGCTCAAGACGTTCAATTGCCTCATCCGCGGCCAGGCCTTTATGGCTAGAATGCACCTGCCCTAACACATCGTCGGCACTAAGCCGGTAGTAGTTTAACTGTCGTTGCCCATCCATTGCTTATGCTTATTATATAGGTAAGCGTCCAAGAAGAAGTAATAAAATAGAACGACAGTAACCAATACCATAATGTTGACTTTAATACTTTTGCATGCCCGGGCATTCTAGTGCACAATAGGCATCAAGAGGAGTAAAAGTATGAATTCATCCGGTGCAGCCGAAAGACTACTGCTTGTTAGTGTCGAAGAAGAACTGGAGTATGGCACGGCTGCAGAGCTTGCAGGGGCCTTAGCTACTGAGCACTATGCCAGTATTCTTGAGCTGCCTAAGCAAAAAGCAAATGAAACTACTGCTCTTCAGGGGGCAATAGCTAATAATAAGACTGGTGAAATCAAGGTTGAGGCAGTCCCCGCAACTGTTGGTACTGATGAAGACGAAGATAAGAAGATTGACCTAGACGAAGAAGCACCTAATTTTGACACCTACGGCGTGTATTTAAAGGATATCGGTAAGGTAGACTTGCTAAATGCCGAACAAGAAGTGGACCTAGCCAAGCGCATAGAAGCTGGCTTATTCGCCGGGGAGAAGTTGCGGGCTGCTAAAGCCGGCGAGATAAAGCAGTTAAACCCTGATCTGCAAAAAGACCTGGAACTACTTGCTGCAGATGGCACAAGGGCAAAAAACCATCTTTTAGAAGCAAACCTACGCCTTGTAGTCAGTATTGCTAAGCGCTACCAAGGCAAGGGACTCCCGCTAGAGGACCTTACCCAAGAAGGCAACTTAGGTTTGGTGCGGGCTGCCGAGAAATTTGACTACACCAAAGGCTATAAGTTCAGCACCTATGCTACTTGGTGGATTCGCCAAGCCCTACAGCGTGCAATTGCCGACCAGGGAAGAACTATCCGGGTGCCGGTGCACATGGTTGAACAGATTAACAAGGCGTTGCGTGTCAAACGCGATATGACGGTTGATTTAGGTCGCGAGCCGACGTTCGAAGAACTTGGTAAGGAGCTCGGCATGCCAGGTGACCGGGTAGAGGAAATCCTAGGCTATGGACGCGAAACCCTGTCTTTGGAAAGCCCAGTGGGTGATTCGGGCGATGCAATGTTCGGCGATTTTATCGAAGATGCCGATGCCCCTGACGCCCATGATTTTGTGGTGTTTAGCGATTTGCAGCAAAAAATAGCTGAAGTCCTCGGGGTGTTATCTGAAAAGCAGCAAATGGTAATGCGCTTACGTTTTGGCCTAGATGATGGCAGGCCCAGGACTACAAAAGAAGTCAGTGAAGAACTAGGTATCCCGCTCGAGACTGTTAAAGGTATTGAACGAGGCACCCTAGGTAGCTTGCGGCGAGGTACGGGCCACGCAAACCACCCAGTGCAAAAATTGCGTGATTACGTCGCCTAAGCCAAGTAAGCTATACTGTTGCTATGGCAGTAACAGAGGTAAAACGTAAGAAGTTTGCGATTATAGACGGTAAGAGTGTGTTTTACCGTGGCTACTATGCTATGCCCAACTTGAGCACTAAAGATGGCACGCCAACCGGTGGGGTGTTTGGTTTTGCTACACTAGCGCTAGAAGTCCTACAGCACATTAAACCCGACTATGTAGCTGTTGCCTGGGACAAGCCCAAGACCAATATACGTAAGCGACTAGAACTATACCCGGAGTACAAGGCTGGGCGCAAGCCGGCGCCTGCTGACTTTTACGAGCAGGTTCCGGTGTTACATGAGCTGCTAGAAGCCTTTGGATGGCCACTGTATGAGCTGGACGATTATGAGGCTGATGACATTATGGGTACGCTGGCAGTGCAGGCCGCTAAACAAGACATAGAGGTCATGCTGGTATCGTCTGACCTAGACATGCTGCAGCTAATAGACCCGCATGTACATATGTTTGCCCTGAAAAAAGGCGTATCACATATAGAACTGTATTCACCGAAGAGCTTCGAAGCCAAGTATGGGATACGAGCCGACCAATTCCTGGACCTCAAGGCGCTTAAAGGCGACAGCTCTGACAATATACCAGGTGTACCAGGTATAGGAGAGAAGACTGCCATACAGCTCCTGCAGGAATATCAAACACTTGATAATATCTACGACAACCTTGCTCTTATAAAAGAAAGTGTGCGCAAAAAGCTGGAAGCAGGGAAAGATCTGGCGTATTTGAGCAAACAACTGGGCGCCATATGGACGGATGCACCAATAAAGCTGGACTTAAGCAAGGTTGATGGCAGCAAGGTCAGTGCTCCGAAGGTCTTGGAAATGTTGCAAAAATTAGAGTTTCGGCACCTAGCGCAACGTTTGCCGGAGGTTATGCAGGTAGCCATAGATAACCATCATGCCGCCAACGGCACAGGACCGCTCCGCCCAGGCAAAAATGTGCTCATCGACACGGACAGTAAGGCACGTGAGCTTAAACTGGGCGATTCTGAATACTTTTATATCCATAGCCGCTCAGCCGGCAAACATGGCCGTAACCCAGAAGTCCTATTAATTAGCTTGGACGGCATAACGACTTACACCCTCGACCTGCGCAAGCTTGGCCATGCAGCTATTGCCCAAGAGTTCCAAAATGTCCGGCCGCTAGTGGGGCACGACGTAAAAAACTCCTTGAAGGTACTACTGGAGCTGGGTGTAGCCGAACTGCCGGCAGTCGGCCATGATACCCTCATGGGAGCTTACTTGCTTGATAGCCTACGCCGCGAGCAAAGCCTTACAGACTTGGCGAGTGCCGAGCTTGGCTATGAAGGTTCACCGTTTGAAGACCTGGATGCCGATGAACTCATCATGCGGGCGCCAGAAATCATGGCCGCCATAAAGGCGCTGCACGATAAGCAAGTCAAAGAGCTAGCAAAGGTGCCCAAGGTTGCCAAAGTTGCGACTGATATTGAGTGGCCGGTAATTCCGGTTCTTGCCCGCATGGAGCATGTGGGTATAGAGCTCGACACCAAGTACTTGGCAAAGTTCAGCGAGCAGATTGAAGACCTCATAACCGACTACGAGCAGCAAATATACGGCTATGCCGACCAAGAATTTAACATTGGCAGTCCCAGCCAGTTAGCTGAAGTACTATTTGAAAAGCTGGACCTACCCAAGCAGGGGATTAAAAAAGGTAAAACGGGTTATAGCACGGCTGCTACCGAGTTGGACAAGCTGCGTGGCCTGCATCCT
>DASSKV010000044.1:0-5347 GCA_035690125.1 Saccharimonadales bacterium (SeqCode)
AAAGATATGTTGGTCTTAACAAACAACACGATAGCATTAATGCAATCTATGAGCAGTCCACCAGATTAGCGAAAATAGCAGGAGTAGGTACTGATATTTTTTCAGGACCTACTAAACTGAAACACTCTGTACTAAGTGATGGCTCAGAACGTGAGCTCCGATATTAGAAGTGCACGGTTTGCACCCCTGCGATGTCCAAGTTTATTAGCTAATTCCTCCTAAGCTAAACAAAACAAAATACGAACATGTGTTGTAGCGGAATGATATGATGCAGAGCACGGCTTGGCAGTGCCGATAATCACAAGCGGCATGGATGGTGGGGCAGATAATTTAAATGCAAAAATTTAAAACGCAGGGCGTCGCCGGAAAATTCGGGGCGTGGAAGTGGTAGTGCAGGACCAGACCCGGATATAGCAATGACGTCGTACAATGTATATTTTGCGACCCTCCTATTAAATATAAAGTTGATAACTCATACGTCCCCTAACAGGGAAGTTTTTGTGTAAATGACGTATGTGCTTGTATTTTGTTTATGGTGCACTGTCGTGTGCATGCGCGTAATACATCTAACCCATCAACTATAGTTCGGGCTGGCCCGGCATACAGAGCCATAGCGCTTGATGTGTGATGTACGACACTATTTGACTTTTCCACAGTTTGCCCGTGAAAACTTGCTTTTTCATGCACTTCATGGCAAATATTTGACTTTCCCTGTTTTTTGAACTTTTATATATAATTTTGACATTTGGCCTTCCCTGCAGTGTAGTATAGTTTTTTGCATATAATAAACACTTACAGACACTGAACAAAATACGAACTGGCGGGGTAGCAGAACAGAAGTGGCCCTTAAGGTTCGAGGTGCTAGGATATAGGTTTTAGAAAAATCTTTGCGCCCGTTCTAGATACACCAATAAAGCATCTGGAGAATTCGCCTTGCCCCACTCCCTTCCCTATTGTAGAACTGTGAACTAAAACCTAGCACCTAGAACCTAGAACCTATTACCTATCTACTGGTAGTATGCCCTGCCGTCTACCCGGACATCAATGTATTGCCCAGGGGTTATACCCTGGCTTTCTAGCCTATTCTTAACAGCTATGAAGGTTCCGGCTTGCTGACGGGCACCGGCAAGGCTGGCGTGCATATTGAACTTTACATAGTAAGGTTGGCCAGCGAGATGCATATCGAGCTCGCTGGTTCCAGAAGGCAGGATTAAAGAGGAGATGGCAATATTGTGCGCCTTCACTTGCTGCACTACGGACACAATAAAAGCTACGCCATCAGTGGTAAGTATCTGGCTTCCTGACCGTATAGTTAGGCCCGTCTGGTCAGTTACTACTGGCAAGTCCAAAGCAGCGCTGGGCGGTAGCTGTGTCGTTGCTAGTAGTGCTTTTCCGTGTTGGTCGACCACATACGAGCCGCTGCTTGTAGAGGACACTACCAAGGCTGGTTGCTCTGGCTGGATGTAGATGATGGGGCGGTGCCCAAGCAGCGGCAACGTAACAGACACGCTTGCTAGTTCTGGAAACCGGCCCTGCAGCTGTCGCCCAACAGCACTGGGGCTAATGGTGATTTTGTTGTGGTTCCATATGGAACTCGACAGTATCGCTGCCGCGGCCTCCTGATATGTAGCCGTATTATGTAAAAAATAATGGTTCTGGCTACCCGATACTGCAATAATACGGGGGTTTGCCGACAAGCTTAGTGAGCTAACTAGGCCCGCAACAACCACGCCTAGAAGTATGAAGAGACCAAAACGCTGTGCCAGCAACTGGCCTACACGCGGGCTGGCAGCTTCATTAGGGCGCCCAGCTTCGCGCCGTCCGTCTGTCCCTGTTTTATCGGAACGCTGGGCATAGTAAGAGAAGGCCGCTGGAGACCGCTGTTCAGTGGTCGGACTGCGCCGCATAGTCCGGGCTGGTGGTGTTTTATTCTTTCGGAATAGCATGGGCTTTTTGTGTGTTTTTGGCTTCTTTTAGCAATAGTGTGGCAAGCTGTTTGGCGGCTGCTGGGTGGGCAAAGGCAGCCAGGTTTTTGGCGAGTTGCCGCCTTTTGGCACTGTCTTTGAACAGCTCACTAGTGCGTGCTGCGAGAACATTCGGGTTATCTTGCAGCTCTTGTTCAGTTACAAGCACGGCAGCATTTTTGTCCTGCAAATACTTGGCATTCTTTAGCTGATGCCCGCCTGCCAACACTGGGTTCGGCACCACTATGCAAGGCTTGCCCTGCACTGCGAACTCAGCCATTTGCGTAGCGCCAGCTCGTGTAATTATTACATCAGCTGCACCACTATAGATGTAGGCATCTGTTATATATCCCTTCACTTCTACCCTGCTCTGCTCAGCCGCAGACAACGTCGTGGTATACAGTGTTTGCATCTGCTCTTCATTTGCCCGCCCCACGCCATGCACTACCTGTAAATCGCGGTATTCTTGCAAGAGGTGGGCAATAGCTTCGGCTGCAGCCAGGTTAACCCGTTGGGCGCCCAAGCCGCCACCAATTATAAATAGTAGCCTGCCCTCTTCCGGCAAGCCCAGCTGGCGTTTATATTTGGCTTGCAGTTCGGCGCTTACCGGTACGTAAGTTGCGGCAACTGGTACGCCCACTGTTACTGTTTTATCTATGGGGTAGTCATACACCTCTTCTGGCAGCGCTACGGCGTGCGCTACGGCCCAGCGGGCTATGATGCGGTTGGCGAGGCCAGGTAGCGCATCTGAATCATGGGTGATGTACGGTATTTTTAAGCTTGCAGCCGCCAGCCCCACCGGAACCCCTACAAAGCCACCTTTTATAAATATCATGTCTGGAGCGAGCCTTCGAAGCAGCCGCCAGCTTTGCACCAGGCCAGCTAACACGTATAACGAATCACGGATGTTTTTGAGTGTCGTAGGTATATCGAGCAGCTGGCGCAGGCCCTCACCGTGGTAACGCCGCAGTTTGCCCGCCCGGATAGTGTACGATTCGTCGACTGTGGGATGTTCATGAGCTATATCACCTAGGCCATCACCAGTTTGGCCGATGTACACAACCCTTGTATCTGGCTGCTCCTTCTTAAGCTCGCTCGCGACCGCTAGCAGAGGGGTGATATGCCCCCCCGAGCCGCCGCCCACTACGACTATAGTCATAATTATTTCTCCTACGTGTGTCCATGCTTACCCTTGGCGATACAAAAGCGGTGTAACGTGAAACCTGGAACGCCAACCCCACGGCCGCTGCAGCAAATATCACACTCGTTCCGCCATAGCTCACAAACGGCAGGGTTATGCCCTTCAGTGGCAGTACACCTATCATACCGCCGATGTTTATGAGCGCCTGCACGCTGAACCAGCTTAGGACCCCCACAACCAGTAAACGGCTAAAGTCGTCCGGAGCCCGCTCAGCTATCGACTTCAGGCGGCCAAACAGGCTCATCAGTAGTCCCAGCAACACCACACAGCCTATGAAACCGAACTTCTCGGCGTATATGGCGAATATAGAGTCATTGGCTGCCTCCGGCTGGTACCCATATGCCTGCACGCTACGGCCAAGGCCGAGGCCAATTATGCCGCCCGAACCAACCGATATGAGTGCCTGGCATGCCTGGTAACCTGCATTCTGGCAGTCAGCTTCCGGGTGCATATAGGTAGCTAAGCGTTCGCGTCGGTATCCTGACGGCAAAACCACTAGTACGACGCCTATCGCCAATATGGCCACAAATTGCAATATTCGCTTCATGGGCAACCCGGCTATAAAGCCCATTGTGCCAAGCATAGCGATTATGACGCCCATTGAACCAAGGTCACTTTGGGCATGCAGCTTCTGTGGCCCGGCTATCACGACACCCATTACTAGCAGCGCTATCAGTAGCGGTTTGAGCGTTTTAGCTGTGTCGTTGAGCAGGCCAGTACGCATGCGCTCGGCCAAAAAGCCGGCTACGGCTATAAGTATAGCGAACTTAACCAGTTCAACCGACTGGAACGACAGGCTCCCTAGACGCACCCACCTGTGCGCTGGATATGCCGGGTTAACAGGCATGGCCAGTGCAATAAATGTTGCTAACGCTGCAATGATAAGCAACGGTTTATAAGCCTGTTTCCAGTACGAGAGCGGCACATTTGCCGTAACGGCAAAGGCCACAACGCTCAGTACGATTGCTAGCAGTTGCTTTGTTACATAATAGTTAGAGCTAACATGGGCCGAGGCACTCAACGCGGGGCTTATGGCATACACTACTATCAAGCCTACTACGAGCAAGCCTGCGCACAACATAACTAACCAGTAGTCTGGCCGGTGCTTACGCCCAAGCTCCAAGGTTGGCGTCTTACGGGCCCGGTCACGGGATGGCACCGAAGGGCGCATAGGTGTTACCTATACCTTCCAAGCAGGAACACTATCAGTCCGAGCACGCCAGCCACCTGCCCGAGTATCCAAAAGCGCATCGTAACTTTGGTCTCAGGCCAGCCGATCGCCTCAAAATGATGGTGCAATGGTGAGGAGCGGAAAACTTTCTTGCCATTACGTAGTTTGCGCGACAAGCGGTTGATTATGACCGACCCGGTTTCGACTACATATACCGCACCTACAACTGGCAGAACATATATGGTATCTGTCTGCATGGCGATGATACCAAGAGCGGTGCCTAGCGCAAACGCCCCCACATCCCCCATAAAAAAGCGCGCCGGGTATATGTTGAACCAGGTGTAACTTAGTAGCGCCCCAACTGTAGTCAGGCAAAACGCAGTTATACCGTACTTGCCCTCAACGGCAGCAATAACTGCGTACACAGTAAAGGACGACACCAGCAAGCCGCCTGCCAACCCATCCAGTCCATCAGTAATGTTCACAGAGTTGGCGGTAGCGATAACGACAAGCCAAAACAAAACAATTATAGCCGCCCCAATATATACGTGGTGCAAGCCTGGTATGTACACATGGGTTACCCCTAACTTGGCGTAGAACCACCAACCGCCGATTATTGCCACTGCACTGTACAAACCTATCTTGGTCAATGCCCCCATGCCGGCTATACGGGCATTCACGCCACGGATATTCATAACATCATCAGCTAAGCCAATCGCCCCTGCCCCAAGCATTCCAGCCAGCGGCAACCACGTTTGGCTACGGTCTAAATTCCAAAAGAGAGTTACGAGCGCTATCGACACTACGAATATCAAGCCCGCCATATTGGGGATGTTGCGTTCGTGCTTGGCGGCATGCAGCTTGTTGTACACGCTGGCTACACCGCCGGCCCACGAATCGGTCCGCGGCTTTTTCCACCACTCGTATTTATATGCTGCTGTCGTGTAAAGCGGCGTTATTGCCATAGCCAGCAAAAAGCCCAAAAAGCCAAGCAACATTATGTGCAAAAGC
>DASSKV010000045.1:0-2204 GCA_035690125.1 Saccharimonadales bacterium (SeqCode)
GTCTTTGTACGAGACTGTTATGTCGACTTGCTTCAAGCCACTACTTGGCGATGACACTGTCATGCTTGCGGACCTGGATGGCGGAAGCATAGAGGGTAGCTGGCTCGTTAGGCTACTAGTACCGGCGGGTACGGCGTTATAGCCGCTATTGCGCAAGGCCTCTACTTTACCTTCTACGAACGAGTTCGTAGCGTTTAAGTACCTGCCGCGCTGGCTGACATGCAAGTAGCCACTTACCATTACATTGAGGCTGGCAACCACAATTGCACCCACTGCTATTGCTACCAGCAGCTCAACTAACGTAAAACCTTCGGAGGTGTTCCGGATACCGCTCATGCTTTTCCCATTATATAGTAAAAGCCCCGGTCAACGGGGCTTTTACGGTTAGCTTCTCAGGTATTAGTCCAAGTTGCTCTTAGCGTAGGTGCCGCCGCCTTCAAGTGTAGCGGTAAGTGTGTACTTGCTACATGTGGTGTCGTCAGCCTCACACGATGTGTCGCTGTCGTTAGTAACGGCATATGCGTAGCTCTTAGCCGCAGGGCTAGCAACCAGGGTGCTGCCAGAACCTTGTGGGTCCTTTAGGGCGCCACTGTCGAGGCTCTTCATGTTGGTAGTAAGCCAGCTGGAACTGTTGAGGTCAGTCAGGCTTGGGTAGTGGCCGTTCTGTGCGAAGTAAGCCTCTAGCTGTGTCTGAAGCGAGTTGACATCTGTCTGGCGTTCGCTGTTACGTGCTTTTGCTTGGATGCCACTGTAGGTGGTAATAACCAAAGCGGCCAAGATACCAATAACTACGATGACGATTAAAAGTTCCACAATCGTGAAACCTTCTGAACGTTTCTTAAGTGAGATCATAAGGACCCACCCTCCTTACTTATGAAGTAATATTATTTTAATTTTTAATGATGATCTTTGTAACAGGAGTAAGACAGCCGTTACAACTATCTGCACATGATTATAACCATAAGCTGTTCGCAGTCAATACAACCTGTGGAAAACCCTAGGTATTAGCTGTTTCCTATATTCTTAGATAGATTTGCAATAGGACCCATTACCGAGGCGGCTATTAGGCCGACGGCTGCACCTAAGCCCACAATCATAATTGGTTCGATGATGGCCGCTAAGCCATCTATAAGCACCGACACCTCTTCTTCGTAGAAGTCAGCAACCTTAACAAGTACGGTATCCATTTGACCGGTTTCTTCGCCAACCATCAACATTTGGGCAACAATAGGAGGGAAGTGAGGGCTTTTGCTGAGCGGTTCGCTAAGCTGCTTGCCATTTTTGACTTGTACGGCAGCATCTTTTAATTCTTTCTCGATTACTTTATTGCCAATAGCCGCGCCAGTTACTTCGAGTGCATCCAGCACGCTTACGCCGGCCCCCATAAGTGAAGCAAAAGTACGGGCAAAACGGGCGATGGCTATCTTTAAAATTACAACTTTGACTACAGGTAAACGTAATAGCAGGCCGTGGAACTTGTACTTGCCGGCATCGGTGCGGATGTAGCGCAGGCCGTACACAGCAGCTACGCCCATAATAGCTAGTATAAATATCAAGTTAGGCGCTTTATTCAGCAACGGCACGGCTGCTAATCCGGGGATGTGTTTGACGATGCTCGGACTAACACAAAAGTTACTAGCATCGAGCATGTATTGTGTGTAAATAGGCAGCTTTGCGTTGGGACCACCCAGGTCTTTTAAGATTTTGCCAATCTTTGGCACTATGACAAGCATGATACCGAAGAAGGCAACGACTGTGACGCTGAGTATAACCACCGGGTACATCATGGCGCTTTTAATCTTTTTTCGGATGGAAGCATCTTGTTCTACCTGTACCGCAAGCCGCTTAAGTATTTCGTCCAAAATACCACCTTCTTCACCAGCGCGGACCATGTTTACGTATACGTCGCTAAATACGCTAGGGAACTTGGCAAATGCGTCGCCGAGTGCCATGCCGCCTTCAACATCTTTTGTTACGCTGCCCAGCACCTCGCGCATATAAGGGTTTTCAGCATCACCCTGCAAGGCAGAAAGCGAGCGGGCTAGCGGCACCCCGGCACTTATCATGGTGGACAGCTGGCGGGTAAAGACAACCAGGTCCTGTAGCTTTACTTTCTTTTTGCGGCCGCCACTTTTGCTATGCGTCGCTTTGTCGAGGGTGATTGTCAGAGGCCGGAGGTTTTGGCGGTGTAGGCTGGCTATTAG
>DASSKV010000046.1:0-3276 GCA_035690125.1 Saccharimonadales bacterium (SeqCode)
AAGTTCTTCGGCACGGTGTACATGTTGCCGGGGCCGCTCGAAGACGGAATGTTGGTGCGGGTGCGCGGCGTGCCGCGTGTGCACAACTTGTACGGCTTTAGTGTGAACGTCATGAATATACAACCGGCGGGCGAGGGCAGTATCCGCAAGGCCGCAGACCTGCTTGCTACCAAGCTCGAAGCCGAAGGCTTGTTTGACCCGGCGCGCAAGCGCCAGCTGCCGTACCCGCCGGAACGGATTGGGCTTATAACTTCCAGCCAGTCGGCTGCCTACGCCGACTTTATAAAGATTTTGAATGCCCGCTGGGGTGGTGTGGACGTGCAGCTTATAGACGTACAGGTACAGGGTGAGGCTGCTCCGCAGCAAATAGTAAATGCTGTACTGCAGTTTAATGAACTGGCCGATACGCCGGATGTACTGGTGCTCATACGCGGCGGCGGTAGCGCCGAGGACCTGGCTGCATTTAGTACCGAGCAGGTTACACGGGCGGTGGCTGCTAGCCGAGTGCCAACATTGGTAGCCATAGGACACGAGGTAGATGTATCGCTCGCGGAGCTAGCTGCCGACCAGCGTGCTAGCACACCCAGTAACGCTGCCGAGCTATTAACGCCCGACAAAAAGCATGTTGCGGCAACGCTTAAAGATGACCGGCAGCAGTTGCAGTCGGCATTGCGGCAAATATTCCTAACCGCCCATAACGAACTGCGCCATAGTGGCCTGCAGCTCAGCCATGTCGCCAGTTCGCTTGTTAGTAACCAGCGCGCTTTTGTCCAAAGCCGTTTGGAGCTGTTGAATGCCTTAAGCCCGGCAGCAGTGCTAAACCGCGGCTACGCCATTGTCCGCAGCAGGGGCGCGGTTGTACGCAGGGGTAAACAGCTAGCACCTGATGCTATAGTAAACGTAGAACTTGTTGATACCGTGTTCGATGCCAAGGTAACCAAAGTCAATAAGAAAGGCGTATAAAGTATGGCGAAAGCAGATAAGCCGAGTTACCAAGTGCTGGCAGGCGAGCTCGATGACATATTGGCTGAGCTACAGCAGTCAGATTTGGATGTTGATGTGGCGGTTAAAAAGTACGAACGTGGGCTGGAGCTTATAAAAGAGCTTGAAAAATATTTGAGCACTGCAGAGAACCGTGTAACCGAGCTTAAGGCAAAGTTTAGCGAATGAACTGGTTAGCGGTAGGCGCTCTTTTTGTCGTGGCGTGCTTTGGTTTTGTGATTGCGCGCGGGGCACCCTACCTGCCAACCTTATCGCGCCAGGTAGAATCTGCGCTGGAGCTCGCAAACGTTATGCCGGGCCGGACATTGTTGGAGCTGGGCTGCGGCGACGGCAAAGTGTTGGTGGCGGCCGCCCAAACTGGTTTGCATGTAGTGGGCTACGAGTTGAACCCAATACTATTTCTGGTAGCGTGGCTGCGGACGCGGCGTTTTGGCAGGCAGGTCAGGGTAGTGCTAGGGGATTTTTGGCGCAAGGATTGGCCAGAAGCAGATGCAATATTCGTCTTCTTGCTTGACAAGTATATGTTGAAATTGGATAAAAAGATTACTCAGTACAACCATAAGCCAGTTGCATTAGTAAGTTTTGCCTTTAAGCTGCCTAACAGGGAAGCAGACGCCGAAAAGAACGGCGTGTACCTCTATGAATACAAATAGATTATAGGTTAAAGGTTCTAGGGTGAAGGTAGGAGAACGTAGTTATGTATTTTCTAGAACCTAGTACCTATCAACTATTACCCAAATTTGTGTTACCATGAGCATAATGAAACGGTTAGATGAACGGGGAAACATGCTTGTTACTGTCTTGCTTGTGCTGGTGCTCGTAGCGGCCTTAGGTTTTGGGGTGTGGGCGTACCAGGGTCGGCAGGATTATAAGAGTAACGTAGACCAAAAAGTTGCCATTGCCGTTACTGCAGCGCAAAAAAGCCAGCAAGAAACCGATGCCAAAAAGGAGGCTGAAGACCTAAAGCAGCCACTACGCACATACAAGGGGCCCGAAGCTTTTGGTAGTATAGCTGTCAGCTACCCGCGGACTTGGAGCGCATATGTCGACGAAACCAACAACGGCAATACTGCGCTCAATGGTTATTTCAACCAAGACACTGTGCCATCTGTTACTAGCCAGTCTTCCACTTTCGGGCTGCGTGTCCAGGTTGTTATACAGTCATATAGTGATGTTATGCAACAGTTTACAACCCAGGTCCAAGCAGGTAAGGTCAAGGCATCACCGTACAGCCTTCCCAAAGTGCCAAATGTAGTCGGCACGCGTTTGGAAGGCCAGATAAGCGACACCAAAACCGGTTCTATGGTAGTCCTTCCGCTGCGCGACAAGACGTTAGAGATATCAACCGAAGCGGCGCAGTACCAACCAGACTTTAATACCTACATATTGCCTAACATCACATTCAACCCGTAGTATTTACTACTATTCTTTAGTTGCACGTTTGCGCTATACTTGGCTTAGTAAGTGAGGGGACAACTTGTGGCGCGTGAGCATTCGCCGGCATTATCGGAGCAGCTGTTACTCTCCGTTGCCGAGCAGTTAAAACTGCCCTTGCTGCAGATTGCTCGCCAGGCCGAACTTGGACAACTCACAAGTTCCCCGAACCTCAAAGAGATACAAAGCAGCGCAGACACAGCCTTAAGACTCATAGATTCTTACGTGCTGGGCATGCGCCTTGCGCTCGACGAACAAGAGTCGCTAATGTTGGAACCGGTATCGGTGTCATCCGTCTTGTACGACAGTGCCGAACAACTACAAGCGCTCGCTAAATTTTACGGCGTGAAGCTGGAGTTGCAAGTAAGCGGTAAGTTTAGTCCAGTTATGGCCCATCGTAAGGGTTTGCAGGCGGCGCTTGTTAGCCTAGGCGCTTCGCTTATAGAAGCCTTGCCGGCGCTAGAAAGCCCACAGCTGCGCTTACAACTGGCGACCCACCGTTGCCGCTACGGTATTGTGGCTGGCCTGTATAGCGATACGCACACGCTAACTGCAGATGCCTTGCGCCATGGCCGCAAGCTGCACGGCCGCAGCCGCCAGCCGCTTGTAGGCGTAACCCACACCGGCGCCGCTGGTGTTTTTGTGGCCGATGCCATACTGCACGCCATGCGCCTAAAACTCCAAGTATCGCGGCACCACAACTTATACGGATTAGGCGCTGTACTACAACCAAACCGTCAGCTAGCCTTAGTATGAGCTACATATATTTTCCAATTAGCAATTCACATTTAGCATTTATTTCACATTTCAGAATTCTCATTTCTTTGGCCCGATTTTGTG
>DASSKV010000047.1:0-5283 GCA_035690125.1 Saccharimonadales bacterium (SeqCode)
GTATACGTATTCCAGCAGTCCTGTCCGCAAACTCAACTTGTTTGCTCCATTCCTCCGGCACTACGAACAGTTCACCAAACTTATTATTCATGCGCATAGCAACATCACGTGTTAGCTCTAAGTGCTGACGCTGGTCTTCACCGACCGGCACCCACTGCGCGCTATACAGAAGTATGTCAGCAGCCATAAGTGCGGGGTAGTTAAACAAACCTGTAGAGCTTTTTTCCCGCTTCAAGTCATTAACCGCGTCTGCGACATTTCGGAATACCTCAAATAATTTTTCATGGTATTTAGTCTCGTAGTCATCATCTTCAGCATTTCTAAGTGCATCTGCAAGTTCAGGATAATTTTTATCAAGTATCGCATCGAAAGCTTCTTTAATCTCATTATCTGATGCAGTTGTTTTATCCTTATACTGGATCATCCGTGATAATTCACCTACACCAATAAAGCAGTCGAGAACCCATGTCAGTTCGCTATGGGCCGGTATGAAACTTTGCCGGTAAATGAAAGTATCTTCATTTTGGATATCCAAGCCAGCTGATACAAATAGCCTCAAGTTATCCAGTGTATTTTGGTACAGTTCGCCGTGCTCGATTGGGGTCGTAAAACTGTGGAGGTCTGGCACAAACATATTTACCTGGTATTCGCCTGCATGCTTACGTTGCAGCTCTATAGCTGGCAATATAGCACCAAGGTAATTACCGAGCGTCAGTTCGCCATTGCTACGAATGCCGGTTAGTATAACTGGTTTACTCATTAACAGCTATTATACCTCAACAAGCCTTAAAACCTGTGTGGGGATGGGTACCTGCACAGGCCGTAAACGCTCAAGTTCATCTGGAGACAGGGCAAGCTGGCCGAGTTCCCATAACCGGTATAAGTTTGGTCCCTGTGTTTCCCTGTTATTTTGTACGATTGAAAGTGTTTCTGGTAATGACATTTTATGTTTCCTTATTAGGATTATTAAAAAACCGCCCTATCGTGGCGGCTTCTTCAATGTTTTCGGTTTTACAATTTTACGAACGCACAGAACAAGCAGCCACAGGCATGTGGGCCATAAAATAGCGCTTGTTCCATAGGTTAGACATGCGCAGTAATATACACTGCCCGTCAACAGCCTGTCAACAACAATACAAAAAACAGCCCTTGCGGGCTGCTCCTGGTTTGCGAGTATATAACCTAGCGTTTGGTGAACTGGCGTTGTTTGCGGGCGCCCTTGAGGCCGAACTTCTTGCGTTCTTTGTCGCGTGGGTCCCTGGACAGTAGATCTGCGCGCTTAAGAGTAGACTTGAGGTCTTCGTTCATGAGCGTGAGTGCCTTTGAAATACCCAAGCGGATAGCTTCTATCTGGCCGTCGTGGCCTCCGCCGCTCACAACCGCACTGACATCGTACTTGCCTGTCTGCTCAAGCACGGTAAACGGCTGTTGCAGTTTGGCAAGGAGGTACTTAGCGTTGGCAAAATAGTCTTCGGCTGGTTGGCCGTTGACGGTTATAACACCTTTGCCGCCTTGCAAGCGTACGCGAGCAGTCGCACTCTTGCGGCGTCCTAGGGCGTAGAAGTATGAATCTGCTTTAGCCATGTTATTTACCTTCCTTTACAGATACAGCCTTTGGCTGTTGGGCTTCGTGTTTGTGCTCGCTGTCAGCATAAACTTTTAGGCGGGCTAGGCGGGCATCACGAAGTTTATTTACAGGTAGCATACCGCGGATAGCATGAAAAAGTACCTCCGTAGGGTCCTTGGCCATTTGCTTGCGCAGGGTGATTTCCTTGAGGCCGCCGGGAAAATTGCTGTGGCTGTAGTACACCTTCTTGTCTTCTTTGCCACCGGTAACTTGCAGGTTCTGGGCATTGATGACTATGACATAATCACCAGTGTCGATGTGCTTGGTAAACTGTGGCTTACCCTTGCCGAGCAGCAATGTAGCAGCTTTGGTCGCCACGCGGCCGAGTGGTGCTTCGGAGGCATCCAGGACGTACCAGGTACGGGTAACGTCGGCTGGCTTGGCACTATACGTTTTCATTATTCACTCTCCTTTGTTGCAGTAGCCTTGGCTTTAGCAGCAGGCTTAGCCACAGGTGCTTCTGCTAAATCGTCCACAAAACTCACACGGGCCAGAGGGGCGTTGTCGCCACGGCGGTTGGCAAGCTTTTCTATACGGACATGTCCGCTTGCCCGGCCTTTTAGCTTTGGGGCAATTTCGTCTACCAGCTTATGGGCACTGGCAACAGTTTGCAGTCCGGCGATAACCTGGCGGCGGTTGTGAAGGTCACCCTTCTTAGCCTTGGTTATAAGCTTTTCTATGTAGGGCACTACTTCCTTAGCCTTAGGCAGTGTTGTTTCGATAGATTCGTACTTAACGAGGCTATCAGCTAAGCCCTTCAGCAGCGCTTCGCGTTCGTCACGCTCGCGGTGGAATTTACGACCTTGGTATCCGTGACGGTGCATCCTAAAGCTCCAACTCCGCTAGTTTTTCCTTCACTTCGTCGAGCGCTTTGCTGCCAAAACCCTTAAGGTCGCGCAGTTCGGCGTCGTTAAGTGCGAACAAGTCACGGATGGTGTGGATATCATTGTTGATAAGCGCGTTAGTAGTACGGGCACTTAGGTTCAGGTCTTCTATGGATGTGTTAAGCGCTGCAGGTTCGTCACCAATCATATCGCTGCCAAGACTGGCTACGACAGCATCTCCGCTTTCAGTTGTTACTTCCTGAGTAGCAACGCGGGTCTTACCGGCAAGCGCAGTGTACTGGTTGACCAATATAGCTGAGGCTTCTTCAAACGCGTCACGTGGAGTTATGGAGCCATCGGTATCAACAGTCAACAGCAAGCGGTCTAGGTCCGTTACCTGGCCGACACGGGTGTTTTCAACCTTGTAGCGGACACGGAGTACGGGGCTAAAGATAGCGTCAAGGGCAATCATGTCGCTTGCCTTACGTGCCGTACCTTCCTCTATCGTGCGGTAACCGCGGCCGACTTCTACAGTCAGGTCCATAACGAACTTGGCCTTGTCGTCGTCCAGTGTGGCTATGACTTGGTCAGGGTTCACGACCTCTACATCAGCATTAGCCTGGATATCTTTAGCGGTAATTTTGCCTTTGCCTTGCTTGACGATGCGGACATTCTGGGTTTCTTCGCCGTATACGCGGAAACGAACACCCTTGAGGTTGAGCATAATGTCTACGACATCTTCTTTGATGCCAGGGACAGTGGTGAACTCGTGGTTGACGCCTTCGATTTTAAAGGCGGTAACAGCAGCACCAGCAATGCTGGACAGCAGTACACGGCGCAGTGAGTTGCCAAGGGTCATGCCATACCCGCTGTGTAGCGGCTCTACCACGAAAGTCGCGCTGTTTGCGCTGTGGTCGTCTACCTTGACGAGCCCCGGTGTGTGAATTAAGTTTGCCATTGCTTTATTGCTCCTCCCCTTAGCGTGAGTAATATTCTACGATTAACTGTTCATTGATATCTGGTTCAGCATCATCCCTAGAAGGCAGGCCTGTTATGGACAGCTCGACCTTCTTGCGGTTGACTTTCATCCAAGCTGGCAACTCTGCGGGTGCAGGGCTAGTGTCGTCCAGCTTCTTGAAGTACTCGGTCTGCTGGCCATGTGGACGCAGACTGATGGTGTCGCCAGCCTTCAGACGGATAGACGGGATATCCACGCGGACATCATTCAGCAGGAAATGGCCGTGCGAAACGAGCTGGCGGGCAGCCCGGCGTGAAGGTGCGAAACCGGCGCGGTACACAGCATTGTCCATGCGGCGCTCTAGGTATTGCAACAGCACTTCACCTGCCTGCCCCTGAGCGCGCCCTGCCTCTTTCATGAGGTTACTGAACTGGCGCTCTAGCAAGCCATACAGGCGCTTTACCTTCTGCTTTTCGCGAAGCTGCAAGGAATACTGGCTGGTCTTGGTGCGGGAAAAACCGCCGGCCTGTTGGCCTGGGGCTGTAGTGCGCTTTACGAGCGCTTTGTGGGCCTTAGGGTGAAGGGCGTAGCCTTCACGACGGCTCATCTTAACAATAGATTGGCGATCACGTGCCATAGCTAAATCCTCCGAGCCTTTCGTGGACGCACGCCACCATGCGGCACACCAGTCACGTCTTTAATGCTCTCGACAGCGATGTCTAAGCCAGCTAGGGCACGCACTGCTGCGTCCCGCCCTAGGCCAACACCCTTTATAAAGACCTCTGCGCGGGTTAGTCCATACTGCTGTTTAGCAGCTTGGCCGGCACGCTCGGCAGCAACCTGTGCTGCGTATGCTGTGCCTTTCTTGGAACCACGGAACCCGCAGGCACCAGCGCTGGAGGTAGCCAGTACGCCGCCATTAGGGTCGGTAAACGAAATAATAGTGTTGTTGAAGGTAGCAAGGACATGCACCTGTCCGGTAGCTACGGTCCGCTTGGTCTTTTTACGCTTGGTAGTTGTAGTTGCTTCTGCCATATTCGTCCTACGTCTTGCTTGCTACTTTCTTAGCGGTACCACCGACAGTTACTTTCTTGCCGCGCCTGGTTCGGGCGTTGGTCTTGGTTCGCTGGCCATGGGCCGGTAAATTGGCCTTGTGGCGTAAGCCGCGGTAGGCGTTAATGTCCTTAAGGCGCTTAATGTTACCGGTGACGATGCGCTGTAGCTCGCCTTCGACGGTGTAGCGGGTGTTAATTTCGTCCTGGATACGGCCAATTTCAGCGTCCGTAAGGTCTTTGACCCGAACGGTCGGCTCTACCTTGGCAACAGCTAAGATATCATGCGAACTCTTGGGGCCTATACCATAAACGTAGGTTAGGGCAACCCATACTTGCTTTTCGGTAGGAATGGTGACTCCTGATATACGCGCCATGTTAACCCTGCCTCTGCTTATGCTTAGGTTTCATTTTGTTAATAACATAGAGCCGGCCTTTGCGGCGGACAATCTTGTCGTCTGGACTAATTTTTTTAACGCTTGCACGCACTTTCATGCGGATCATTGCCTTTCTTGCTGTGGTAATGACACACTGCTTAAATTATTAACTTCGTGGTAATCACGACTTGCGGTACGTAATCCGACCCTTCGTAAGATCGTAAGGTGTCAATTCAACCGTTACGCTGTCGCCTGGTACGATACGGATGAAATGTTTCCTCATCTTACCCGCGACGTGAGCTATAATCTTATGGCCGTTTTCGAGTTCGACACGAAATTGAGTGCCCGGAAGGGTCTCAACTATAGTTCCTGTTAGCTCGATCACTTCCTTGTTGGCTGCCATAAATATAACAGTGGTTAATTATATCAGTTAATCTGATAATTT
>DASSKV010000048.1:0-6012 GCA_035690125.1 Saccharimonadales bacterium (SeqCode)
CACCCGCTTGGCCGCCCATACACTGTGGGCTGCCGTAGGTGGGCCGCACGGGCAGGCTATAAACCAAATTCTGGGCGCTTATGGTATTAGGGTTACGGTCATATGCATAGGCCGGGTCACTTGCCGCTATAGGGAACACTCCTGTCGTGTGGTTCGGTAAGTCATTTGTGGTTATAGTGCGCGTGCTGCCGTTTAGCGTGTTACTAAAGCTGGCCTGCCAGGCCACGTTGCCGTTCACGTGCGTTTTTTTGTTGATGTCATACGTTGTACCATCGCTACTGAACCAGGGGCCGCGCCTGCCGGCACCGCCGCTGTCAGCTGCCAAGTTTTGGGCATAGCCGCTGCAAGCGTACACATAGCCTTGCTGCGCGCCGGTAGTCTTGTACTTGCCATCACCGACAGGCAGTATGCCATTTGAGTACTTATTGCCATAGTTTTTAGCTGTGTCGAGGGTGGTGCCAGCAGTAGCCGCTTTCTGCGCAGCCGACGAGCCTGTGCTTAGCTTTGAAGTTTGTGACGAAGTAGTGCTGTACCAGTAGTATGCACCACCGCCAACGAGTAGGAGTAACACAACTAGTAGTATTGGTTTCCTCCACGCCCGCTTGCCTCCCGCTATAACTTGGCCTGTTGGCGTCCCTGCAGGCGCATCCGTCCCACTGGTCTTGGCTAGTTCTGCCTGGACAGCGGGATGTTGAGTATTAGATTGGCCGTCAGCGGTTGCAGTTTCGGTTTGTGGCGCGTCGCTATCTTCTGGCACCAACGGTGCCCCGGCAGGCCGTATATCGTCAATCATATGCGCAATTGTAACACCAAGCGCTAGCACTTTAAACTTCAAAACAGCTTTTCAAGCATTTGCCCCAACCCCTTTGGTTCGGTATAATTCAGCAGTCGCCCGTGTGGTGAAGTACCTTACAACTTTTCTTTAGGGAAAAGAGCAGCCCAGCTTGGTTTGCTTGCAAACTCGGCTTTGCCGACTGGGCGATGAGAAAAACCGAAGGTTTGTCTCATTAATATTCCGGGGTAGCTCAGCGGTAGAGCGGGTGGCTGTTAACCACTAGGTCGCTGGTTCGAATCCAGTCCCCGGAGCCACGCTAAGGCCCGCCATCAATGGCGGGTTTTTGCGTGGCCTTGAGGCTGGGCTAACAGAACGTTCGGTCGTAAGTCACAGGCCCCAGCAAAGCGGGCGCCTGGATTAACGTGCGCTATCCAGTCCCCGGAGCCAAACATTTACAAGTATTACCAATTGTTGTATTGTCATTTTATGACTGAGATAATCGTACCCTATAATATTCGTATGGCTCGAAGTGAAGTCGCTGAAGAAATGAGCGCACGCGACCCCCTTGATGCCGAGCAAGTAAAGTTCATTGATGGGGGAATAGTGCCACGCGAAGTACACGATACTATCGCTGAGGCCGCAGAGAAACGTGGAATAGATATGTCGCGTTATCTTATTAACGTTGCCTACCGTCAGTCTCTATATGACTTAACAGGCTCTGATAACGACTAAATGAGGCTGAAGTTGTCTACTTTCAAAATTGCGAAGCTCATCCATTAGCGGAGCCAGTTTTATGGCCGTAAAACGTAGCATATAGCTCAAGCTGAGTTACTATTGTTATATGCTTAGCAAAAACAAGCAGCTATATATGACGGTGGACGACCGACAGCCCGAGTCACCATCTGTACCGAAGGTTAAGCGGAGTTTTTGGAATAGATTCTGGAAAAATAAACAGGGTAAGGTTATTATTTGGCAATTTCCCAATCCGCCGCTGTACATGTGGGCTTTCGCCACCATTATCGGGCATTTCATGACGGGACGCCCGGAGCAGGCCGCCAGTCTAATTGCCTTTGGCTCACTATTTACCGTTGGCTACTTGGAACTGTACCGCGGTGTTAATTACTTTCGCCATCTTTTGGGGCTAGTGATATTAATTGTGATAATTGCAAATAGACTGTAACCTTACGACCACCCAAACAGCGCTGAATTTATTGAAGTGCAGATTTGTTTAATTTGCCGCATGCTTACCAATTCATCACGTATTTGGCTCCAATTTATCCCAGCTAGGGGCGCCAGATATGAGAACTCTGAAGGGAATCATGCTACTTCAACGACAGTAGGATATCCTACATACATTGAACCCCTAAGGTGCTTATATACAGCAATGACTATGCCTGTTTCAGAAAAAAGACAAATAGAAAATGAAATGATATTCCGGCGTATGAACGAAAAGGTCGGCGATGACCTAGGAGAACTGGATGCAATGCATATAGAAGACGGCGACATTCACCTAATACGCGATGAAGACATTTTATTGCGGTTTAAATGTGAGTGCTCCGACGAAAACTGTGATCTACGAATACCCTTAAAACTAAGTGACTACCAAGACATCCATAAGGATAGGAGTACTTTTATAGTAAAACGGACCCATCAGGTGGATCGGATAGAAAAAATTGTACGCAAAGAACCAGAATTTAGCGTCGTGATGAAAAACAATACTGCTCCCGAGCCCGGTAAAAAACTAAATGACACATCTGTAGATAACTCTCCACATTAAAGCCTGGGGCAGCCAATGGGCAACTAATCAGCCGTGAGAAGTTCAAAGCGCTTGTCCGCTAGCTGTCGCTCTTTAGTGTGTATCTAATGTTTACTGTTAAGCGTATAATGTAGTTAGTAAGTCCACACGAACCGAAGCTCGATTATATAGTTACAAGCTCCCAAATATGCGAATTTGCTACTAGCAAAAAGTACAGAGGGAGCTTTTATTATGGATAACGAAAATGGACGGCAGGAACTACACTTAAAACAAGAAAGCTTAACAAGCTTAATCGGGCAAGACTACAGTAGGCGTAGCAAACGGGTTCGGCTAACAGAACTAGATGCCGAATATCTCGAGCAGATACTATACCTACAAAACGTATTGAAGAAAGCGCGTGCCAAGCAGCCCGCCATACTTAAAAAGTTGCGGGGCACAGCCCGCTCGAGGCTAGTGGTATGAGAAAAACAGACATTATCGAACAGTATTGGGAAGAATTTTTACAGGATTGCCATTACGAGCTCGTGACCCACGACACAGGCAAAGCCCGGGAGCGCACTGTAGCGCAGCCTACCGAGAACAATTTTTGGGCATGGTACATGAAGAACAAAATGGTCCAGCAAAAAACCAGGATAGACGAATACCTGGCTGAACGATAGATACTCCTTTAAAGTACAGCAGGTAAGATAAGTAACTGATGTGCCCCTAGTCTTTTTGTTACAGTAAATCTTTAAATCCCGGAGGTTAATGTGAAAGCAGCAATATTTAAAGGCAAGGGGAATGTTGAGGTTGGCGAGCGGCCAGACCCTAAAGTCCAGGATGCTACCGATGCGGTGGTGCGTGTAGTACACGGTTGCGTGTGTGGTTCCGACCTGTGGTATTACCGGGGTATTAACCCGCACAAGGTTGGTAGTATAGGGCATGAATTTATTGGTGTCGTAGAGGAAGTCGGTACGGATGTTAAGAACCTTGAGGCAGGCGACTTCGTGGTCGCGCCGTTCCAATACAGCGATGGCACGTGCACCTTTTGTAAGGCAGGCGTACCCACGAGCTGTATGAATGGCAGTGGCTTTGGCAATGGCGACAGCGATGGTGGCCAAGGCGAATATGTTCGAGTGCCATTTGCCGGCTACACATTGCAGAAAGTGCCGCAGGCAGACCTTAGCGAAGCCACTCTAGCTTCGCTGATGGCTCTTTCGGATGTTATGTGCACGGGCTACCATGCGGCCGTCAGTGCCGGCGTAAAGCCGGGCGACACAGTTGCAGTGGTCGGCGACGGCGCGGTAGGCTTATGTGCTGTTATATCTGCAAAGCTAAAGGGCGCAGAGCGCATTATAGCCCTAAGCCGCAACCCCGATAGGCAAAAGCTCGCCAAGGAGTTCGGCGCGACCGACATTGTAGAGGAACGGGGCGATGACGCAGTTAAGGCTGTCATGAAGCTGACGGACAAACTGGGCGTAGATGCCGTGCTGGAATGCGTAGGTAGCAACGAGGCTATGGCGACTGCGGTGGGTATTGCGCGGCCTGGGACCATTATAGGTGTTGTTGGCCACCCGGCACACGTGGAAGTGCCTTATGCAGACATGTTCTTCAAGAATGTAGGCATCCGCGGTGGTATAGCGCCGGCCGTGCTGTACATACCCGAGCTTATGGACGCCGTGTTAGCTGGCACTATTAACCCAGGCCGCATATTTGATTTTTCTACTGACCTTGGACACATAAAGGAAGCTTATGACGCGATGGACGAGCGCCGAGCCATCAAATCGATACTGAAAATAAGCGAGCCATAGAAACAATATGAAACATTTTAACCTCCACTTACAAAAACCCTCGACTTAGTAAGTTAGCCGTTGGTTGGCCAGGTAGGTTTCAAACTCTTGGCCGTGCAGCTGTGTGGCCCATACCGAGCCTTTTACCGAACAGAAATTGAGTATCGGCAACAGATAGTCCAAGTAAGCTTGTGCCTGCCGCTTGCCACGCCAGTCGTAAATACCCAGGTAATCCTTGGTGGCAGGGTTAACCATCCATAGTTTTACTTTAAAGCCCTGCATACCGCTCCAAAAAGGCGTAGTCAGTATGCAAACCCGCTGGAAAAGCCAATGCAGGAGAGGGTTTGAACGTATAAACTTGAGCCTGAAACCTATGACCAAGATTACCGTTTGCCCCTTAGCTTTGGGCTGCTCTGTCTCCCTAAATATAGCGTAGCTGGCCTTTTCTATAGAGTACAGCTGGCCTACGCGGTCGTGGTTTAGGCGTAAGCTGCCCTGCAGCACCAAGCCTACATAGCGTAAAAATGAAACCAATGACGCCTTAACTCCGCCCGCCATTGCTAACTTCCTAACCTATAAACTTCAGCACGTCGTGCACGAAGAATGCTGGCCACACAAAGGCCTTCAGTATGGCCAATATGACCGCACCAAAGCTGTGTGCAACTTGCAGGTAGTAGACAATGGCACCTATGAACCCCAGGCCCAATACGGCATTGCCGCTACCTGTCTTAATAACTGTTTTATTACCCATAGTACCTCCTTACCCCTTTAGTGTGCCGTATTTTTACTTCTTACCCTATGGCACAGGGCACAGGGCATATGTGACCTAGTGCACTATGCTTTATTACGCAATTACCATTGGCAAGCCCGCGCCACCACAACCGACCCTACCACTGTGACAGGCGTCATTGTACGAAAGCTAGCTAGAAGCATAAGCTTAGCCTATAAGGAGGCTATATGATGTACAACTGGAACGGGGAACTGTGGAACGGGTTCGACATATTTTTTGCGCTTGTAGTGTTTGCCGTATGGACATTTGTACTGTTCATGATACTCAGGATTGTGACCGGCGACGACCACCACCATAGGCACATGCACCATTAACATTAAGGAGGCGCTTATGCGTGGGAAGTTATTAATTATAGTCGTTGTAATAGCACTCCTGGCTGGAGGCGGGGTAGTAGCCTGGCGGCAAACGCACAAGACCACTCCAGTAAGCAAGCCGATAGGCTCGTCGCAGCAAACAAGGCCGAGCACTACGCCGCCAGCCAGCGGCTCACAACCCAGTAACGAAGCGCCTAAAACGTACCAGGTAAAGGTATACTTTTCCAAGCACAGCGAATCCGATAACGACCCAAGCGCTGTATTTGCAGTCAACCGCACCACTAACAACCTTGGCGTCGCCAAATTTACTATCGGCCAGGTACTGCTCGGACCAACCGCGTCAGAACACGCCGCCGGCTACTTTACGACTGCGCGGCTGCGTTCGGACGCCAGCAATTGCAGTGGCCAAGATTTCAAAATAACAATAACAAATGGCACGGCAACCTTGCAGTTCTGCCGGAGCTTTGACCACTTGGGTGTTGTGGCCGACGGCCAGGCAAAGAGCGAATTGGAAGCCACGCTAAAGCAATTTAGCAGCGTTAAGAAGGTAATAATACTTAACAAAAATGGCAACTGCGAGTTCGACCTGTCCGGCATGGACTTGTGCA
>DASSKV010000049.1:0-10949 GCA_035690125.1 Saccharimonadales bacterium (SeqCode)
ACACTATAAGCATTAGGAACCACACGTTTTTCTTTCTAAAGCACAAAGCGGTCGGCAGAAGAGCAAGCCAAACCCAACTCGCAGTAACTAAGTGCTCTGTGTGTGCGAACCCTACACCACACAAAAAAGCTATAAACGCTAGCGTAAGAATAGTGGTGCGGCGAAAGACGAAAGCCATTGGCGGCAATTGTAACCCTAAATATACCGCCAACCATGAGCCTTTTACTCCTGTTTCGTGCTATAGTAAGCGTAAGCAAAAAGTGGGCAACCCGTGAGTAACCAACGCAAAAAAGATGTCGGCGCTATCGTCCATAAATCTGGCGTGTCTTTTCGTGTTTGGGCACCATTTGCCAACAGTGTGGCCATAACCGGCACTTTCAACAACTGGCAGCTCACTGCCTTGGATAGCGAAGGTGATGGCTACTGGGCTGTACTCATCAAAGGAGCCAAGGCTGGGCAAGAGTACAAATATGTCATAATGCATGGCGACCAGATAGTAGAAAAGAACGACCCACGCGCCCTGCAGCTAACAACCGCCGCGGGCAACTCAGTAGTGGTCGACCCCGAATTTGACTGGGGTACAACTACACCCCAGCCCATAGCCCAGAACCAACAGGTCATATATGAAATGCACGTTGGTACATTCAACCGTCTCGACCCGGCTACACCAGGCACATTTGAAACTGCCATGGCCAAGTTGGACTACCTGAAAGACCTGGGTGTAACGACCATAGAGCTCATGCCGGTAGGCAGTATGAGTATGCAGCGCGAGTGGTGGGGGTACACCCCAGAGTACATATACGCAGTTGAAAACTTGTATGGTGGCCGGCACCAAATGTTGGAGTTTGTTAAAGCCGCGCACGAGCGTGGTATGGCCGTCATACTAGATGTAGTGTACAACCACTTCGGGCCCGGCGAGGACCTTGACCTATGGCAATTTGATGGCTGGAACGAAAACAACAAGGGTGGTATTTACTTTTATAACGACTATCGTGCCATGACACCATGGGGTGAGAGCCGGCCAGACTATGGCCGCCCAGAAGTTAGGCAGTATTTGCTGGACAACGTGCGCATGTGGCTGCACGACTTTCGTTTGGATGGTTTGCGGGTTGATTCCACCATATTCATACGTAACCTCAAAGGCCTGAACGACGACCCTGCAGAAGACCTACCGGATGGCTGGTCGCTTATGCAAAAAGTTACAAGTGTCGCGCACAAGATTAACCCTCAAGCCCTCATGGTAGCCGAGGATGTAGGCGTAAACGAATATATGTGCAAACAAGTTAACGAAGGCGGTGCCGGGTTTTCCGCGCAGTGGCAAGTTGACCTGCCCCATGCTATCCGTACGGCGCTCAATGCGGCCAGGGACGAGGAGCGCGACATACGGGCAATAGCAGACCAGTTGCAGCGCCGCTTTAACGGCGACGCGTTCAAGCGCGTGGTATACAGCGACAGCCATGACAGTGCGGCCAACGGCGCAGCCCGCCTGAACGAAGAAGCGTCGCCAGGCAACCCAGTAAGCATGTACGCCCAGGAGCATGCGCTGGTGGCAGCCGGCATAGTACTAACCATGCCTGGTATGCCCATGCTTTTGCAGGGCGAAGAGTTTTTGCAGGGAGGCAGCTTCAATGATTGGCAGGCACTAGAATGGGAAAACGCCAATAAACTTGCGGGCATAGTAGAAGCCCACAAGCACCTCATAGCCTTGCGTAAAAACCAGCACAGCAACACGACTGGGCTTATGGGGCAGTCCATAGCCATACTGCACCAAAACGACGAAGCAAAAGTGCTAGCCTACCACCGCTGGGACCAGGGCGGCGCCGGCGACGATGTAGTGGTCGTAATAAACTTTGCTTCCCGCTCCCACGCCGAATACACCGTTAGCTTCCCGCACCCGGGCACCTGGCATGTCCGCTTCAACAGCAGCTGGAAGGGCTACAGTCCCGACTTCAAGGAAATTGCAGTCGGCGACGTGGTGGTAGAATCCAACACCGGAACCCTTGCCCTGCCCTCAAGCTCTATCCTCATCCTCTCCCAAGACAAATAAAAAATCCTAGCAAGGCTAGGATGATTTGGAGGTTTTTATCCTGAAATGTTAGCACCATTTTATGAAGAGTTTAAGCGGTGGCAGAGAGTATTGTTCAGTTGATTTTAATTTCAACACTAAAGCCAACGGCTGAGCCGGTGCAATACACAAGTTCCCCACATTTTTCTTTGGTCGCTTGTGCCACTGCTTTTCCTCGTTGCAGCGCTTGAATACGGACTGATACATTCCCACAATCCTGTAGAGCCCGACATGTAGTCAGGCCCTGCCTAACTATCTGGTTACTTTGCTTTGCTATTGAAGGGTCAGAAATAGGTTTAAAAGTCCAATTAGTTGTATTCAGCTCTACTGAAATAATGGTGCCTTGTTTAACGTCTATTGTCTTGCCATTGGCACTTTCATCCAGCCTAACCAACTTGGTGGTGAGTGCGGCAGAACCGTTTTGTGATCCAGTAAGCCGCACAGTGTTCCTTACATGCCATACGTATGCCCCGATAAACACCACTAACCCAATGATTACAAACAGCAACATTATCTCAACGATACTGTAACCATTGTTATACTTTTTCATAAGCCAACTCTACATAAAAAATAAGAACTCGTCTATAGTGCTTATGTTTAGAGGGCCCAGTGGGATAGCGCACGTTAATCTGTGCGCCGTGCTTTGCCGGGCAACAGACTAACGACCGAACCGTTCAGTAATCCACTCAACCAACCACGCAAAAACCCGACCGTTTGGGTCGGGTCTTAGCGTGGAGGGCCCAGTGGGATTCGAACCCACGACACGCGGCTTAAAAGGCCGCTGCTCTAACCGGCTGAGCTATGGGCCCGCGTTTACCGCGGTGGCCGGAAATTAACTCCTTACATTATCTATTTTTAAGAGGAAAAGTCAATCTAGTGGTGCTTTTTGCCGTGTTTGCCTTCGCCTGCTTTGGGGCGTTGCAACCACAGCACTAGCAAGCACATGAGCGTGCTTACAGTGACTATTAACACCTGGGCGTTTTGTACCTGTGTCCACAGTGCAGAGTTGGTAACGTTGTGCGTCGTACCGGGCGGCAAAAGTGGAACTATAAGTAATGCTCCCAAGAAGCCCACGCCGGCTGCCGGAAAAACGTTTATGAGTAACCGTGACCCCATTTTTACTGTTCGGATCATAAAAATCGTAGTCAAAACAGTTGGCACAGCCAGCAGGAATAGTTTGACCGTCTCGGCGCCCAAGTGAATACCCATAGCCGTAAGTGTCGAACTAGCATCATTGCTTGCAAACTGCACCAGTACATCGCCTAGGCACAAGCTTAAAAACACTAGCGCTGCATTTATACGCAAAGCCATTAGGAAAACAATAGGCACCGCTATAAGTGCTACAAGTGTAATCTGTGAGGAATCCATGCCCCTATATTAGCATGAGCACTATCAGAAACGGCTTAGCAGCACGATAGGGAAAAGAGCAGCCCGACAAAATGTGAACCATTTTGCCGGCGCGATGAGAAAAACCGTTAGGTTTGTCTTATTAAGCGCCGACCTTATCTTTCTTGCGGCGAGCCTTGGCATTCTGCTCAACGTACTCGATAATCTTTTCAGCCACGTTGGCACCAGTGACCTTTTCTATGCCAAAGCCCGGGCTGGAGTTTACCTCGAGCACAAGCGGACCGCGGCTGGAGCGCATCATGTCCACACCGCATATAGGCAGGCCCATGGCCTTGGCTGCTTTGATGGCGGTTTTGCGTTCTGCTGGCGTTAACTCTATAGGTATGCCTTCGCCACCTTGGTGAAGGTTGGAACGGAAATCGTCGTCCAAGCTTTGGCGAAGCATGCTTGCAACTACCCGTCCGTTTACTACAAACGCACGGATGTCCGCACCGGCGCTTTCAGCTACAAACTCCTGCACTAAAAAGTTTACGCCTTCTACATAAAAGGCCTGCATCACAGCTAGCGCAGCTTTGCGGGTTTCGGCAAGTACCACACCGTTGCCGTGGGTGCCGCGGGCAACCTTGATGATAACCGGTGCCCCACCTACCTGCTCGAGCACGCCTTCGAAGTCGGCGGTCTCGCGGGCAAACACAGTCTTGGGTATGCCAACACCGGCTTTTGCAAGCAACTGCATGCTACGAAGTTTGTCACGCGAGCGCACGATGGCAATTGAACTAGTAACCGTAAACACATTTTGCATTTCAAACTGGCGGACTATGGAGCTGCCGTACTTGGTTAAGTTGGAAGCAATGCGCGGTATTATCACATCCACGTCAGTTACTTCCTCGCCGCGGTAGTGCACCTGCGGGTTGCCGCGTTCCAGCGTCACATAACATGTGGCGTAGTTAATGATGCGCACGTCGTGGCCGCGCTTTTTGGCTTCTTCCTTTAGGCGCTTGGTCGAATAGTTTGCGCCACCTTTAGATAAAATAACTATTTTCATCGGCTTAATTCCTTATCAAAAAATTGTGCTAACGCCGCGGCTTTTGCTTCTACCTGGGAGCCACTACGGATTTGCGGCGCACTGTTAACTTCAAGAATGTACCATTTTTTGCTGTGAATGTCTCGGACAATATCCACACCCGCCACCTGCCGCTCCAGGCACTTTGCCGCCATTACGGCTAGCTCTGCCATTTCACTAGTTACCTTCACCACTTTTGCCTCACCTTCAGATGAAAACTTGGTCAGGTGGCGCTTGCTACCGGTGTGGTGTTCTGCAGTCTTTTTAATAGCAAGTGTGGCTGTGCTACCCGTTACGTACACCCGTACAAGGGCATTGTTCTCTATATACTTCTGCGCCAAGTACACATGCTCTTTGGGGGCAGCGTCCAGTATGTCTTCGAACTGCTTGCGGCTTGATACTAAGTAATTGTTGCGCCCACGGTCACTGGCTATTTCTTTTAGCACAAATGGCAAACCAAAAGCCTCTTTGATGGCACTAAACTGCTCTAGCAATAAGGATGTTTGGGCGCAAATGGTCGGCGGAATAGGCAGGTTATAGCACGCCAACTTGGTGCTTTCGGTAAGCTTGCTGTCCGAAATGTAGTTAGCCAGTTCACGGTCCACAAATGGCCGGCCCTTGAACTGCAAGTACTCTGCTGCCGCAGCAGCAAACTCCGTGTAGCCTGTGTGCGATTTAAAGTAAGTTATCGTGTAGTACGCTAGGTCTTCACCCTCTTTCGTATTGGTAACTTGAGTGTTAGTGCCTTCTAGGTAATACAGTAAGGATTTGTACGAAGTCGTGGCGTAGTCTAGGTGCAGCTTATTCTGCTGCTTTACCTTGGCAAAGAACTCAGCGCTCAGGTTAGGAGAACGGTCAACCACTAGTACCTTGTGCGAAGCCACGCCCTTGCTTACCAGATACTGCCTGGATACGTCTACTACAAAGCGGTTTTTAAGGAAGTTTTTGCCAAGCAAAATTGGGAAGGTATTACGCGAACGGTCGGCTAGCGAAAACCATTCGCGCACCACATGCTCACCAACCTGCACATTCAGCCGTATTTTGTAGCGAAGCTCTTTGTGCCCAAACGAGTTTTTGACACTTGTTGTTTTATAAGCAGTGGTGGCTACCACGCGTTTGCTGTAGTAGGCAGAACCTGGCGCAAACAGGTTGAAGGTAAGTTTGCCATCTTTTTGCCTAATGTTGCTCGCCCATATGGCAGAACCGTCGGCGCCAGTATCTATCTTAGCGGGGATGCCACGAACCTGGTCGTCGGGCAACGACACCAGCTCAATAGTACCGATATGTAGTAACTTTTTTGCCATGGTTACGGCCTCTCATAGCAAACTGCCATAAGGTGTTATATTATATACTACTTGCCCAAAATGGTCAAGCTTATTTATTATCGGTTAGCGTTTTTATATATGCGTTTTGGCTTGATTCACGTGGGTCATACTTAGCCTGCAAGAGTCGCAAAAAATCTGCCCGCGGTAGCGGATTTCCATTGTGCGTCAAATACCTCCATACGTCTTCGTTATAGTACACACGGTCTTTTGGATAAATGCAGCCAGGTATATCTGTTGGCATCCCTCGCCAAATTCTTATAAGGGTTGTATAGGCAGACTTTCTAGCCGTATTTGTAGCTTCCTCGGCATTCTTACCATCTTTATATCCCTTAATTGCAGTCAACCGCCAAGCTAATTCAAAACTGTCGCGAAAATCGCGTTCTGTGCCATCAAACCCAGCAGAAATAGCAATTGCCGCAACATATTGCTCGCCCTTCACTGAACGTTGCTGGCTATAAATTTCCTCTATAGCGGTTGCAAATGGCTCTTCGAACTCTAAATACCCAGGCAAACCGTAACCAGCCAACCCATGTCCTAATTTTTTACCTCGTGCAACTCGTCCGGCATGTATTTCAACTTCATGGAGCATGCTTTCGGCAACACGCTTGCGTGTACGGTCTTTTGCAGGACGCTTGTCCCCTATCTTAACAATATATTTATCTGGAACTGTTGCACACATTGTCCTGTTTTCTACGATTTCTGTCTGCCAGCCTTCTTTATCATATCCTCGTGCTTCTATATAGCGGTCGAATATGGTCTTAATCTCCTGTGGGCTATATTCTTCCTTATCGCCTATATCCGAAAAAGCATATTCCAAAGCTCCGCCGCATTCCTCCCTAAGATAATTGTCATAATGCTGTAAAAAGGTCTGTTTTACTTCGGAGGGCTGTCTTTCTGTAAGTTTCTCGACCGACAAGTTTTGGAGCACATAGTTAGCCATCTCTCCCCAAGCATCGTTACGCGTTGCTAGCTCTTGGGCCTTGCGAAGTCTCTGCATAAGCACATAGCCAGCCTCTTCCTTTGCCGGTAATCCGTATATTTCTCGAGCAGAAGATTTGAGGACACCGGCAACTTGCAACCTTTCGTCTGCACTTAGGTCACCATTCGCAACCAGGCTAGCTGTTTCTATAAACCCGAGTTCGTCCATGCGCAATGCAAGAAGCTCATCTAGCATTTCATCTTCTGCGCTTGAATATATGCCGCCTTCTGCCTTGCGTAAAGACTGATTGTACATCAAAGATGAGAGCAGATTATATTGTCCTCGCCTAATGACTATTTCACCTATGAACTTTGGGCAATTATTGAGTGTAGGGTTACGCACCTCAGCTGCCATAAAAGCTTCTTTTTGTTCATCGCGAAAGGCACTAGCTGTTTTCTGCTCGGGCTCAGAACCGTCAACGTCAAAAGCCTCGTATGATTGCAGGTTTGCAACACCAGTATTAACATACCCATCGATCAGATGGGTGGTTTTCGGGGGTAGCTCTTGCTCAACTACAAGACCATAGCGTTCCATAGCACTATTATACAATTGTTTTGAATTTTTGTCTAATGTGCGGCGTGGAGGACCCGGGTGTAGGCAAAGTAAATTATTAGCAGTACGACCGCCAAAATACTGAGTAGCATAGGTATAAAGCCAGCTTCATTCTGCTTAAGCTTTTTCATGTTAAGATAAATTATAGACAAAACTATAAAAAACAAAAATAATTAGCATATGGACACACCCGACCAAGCACCACCGCAACGTCCTCAAGGTGAAAACGTTATTGACCTCATTGCTGCGTCTGAAGCGGCTAAGGGCTTAATAGGCCTTACCCCCGAGCCAGAGCATTCTTCGCTACCACCAGAAATGACTTTAGGTTTTAAAGTTGCAAGTATAAAAGCCAGCGAAGAAGGTGCCCCTTCGAACGAAGCCAAGTTATTAAGTAAAAAGGATTGGCACAAACGGGTTGACGAACTAGACCAGGAGGCTACTAAACATGCTCTGCCACTAAGCATACTTTTTGCAGATGTAGACCGCTTTAAAGAAGTCAATGACACGCTCGGTCACCAAGCAGGCGATGACCTCATTGAGCAAGTCCGACACATGGCTGGTAGCAGTTTGCGTACTAACAGTGATAACAGGCGTAACGATTCGGTATCTGCCGGTGAAATGGGCGGAGATGAAATAGCAGCCGTAGTTATTGGAGACGAAAAGGTAGCTGCGTTAATAGAAGAACGCTGGCGAAACGCTTTTAACGAGCTCTTGTCTTTACCGGAAAACACAAAACTAAAAGACCTGAAGCTTAACCTGTCAGTGGGCCGGGCAACGCGCCAACCCAATGCTGCCATGACAGCATCAGAACTCCTGCGGGCCGCAGACGAAGCAATGTATAAAAATAAGGTGGAGCAATTGCCAGAACTAAAGCGCAGGCAAAAGGCCGCACTTTATGTTTCCAGTTTTATCCTTAAAAAAATGGGTATCCGTTTACGGGACCTGCCCAAATACGAACACGTTCAAAAAGTACGTAAACTCCCCTAGCTCCAGAGTTTGCGCTTTGTTTGGCCTGGAGTTTTTTGGAAGTCTTGCAGCAGTTCTTGCTGCTGTTTTGTAAGCTTGGTTGGCGTATCTACTATAAGCGTTACTATGTGTGCGCCCCTAGCGCCACCCTTTAGGTGAGGTACCCCGTGGCCAGATAGCTTAAAGTCCGAGCCCGACTGGGTGCCAGCTGGTACCTTCATGCGCACCTTGCCGTCGACTGTGTCTACGTCTATCTCGGTGCCAAGCGCCGCTTCCACCATGCCCACGTGTTCTTCACTTAGTATCAGGTCGCCTTCGCGCGTGAACTTTTTGTGCGGTTTAACGCGGATGTTTACGTACAGGTCACCCTTGGGGCCGTTGGCTATGGCTTCGCCGTGCTCACGCAGGCGTATGGTTGCGCCGTCGTCTATGCCGGCAGGTATTTTCAGCCCGACCTTTTGGCGCTTTTGCTGGGTACCCTTACCATGGCAAACGGTGCAAACCTTTTCTGGGATTTTACCGCTGCCATGGCACTTAGGGCACACCGTTGCCTGCTGGATATTGCCAAATATGGTCCGCGTAACGGTAACCACCTGGCCGCTGCCACCGCATTGGTCGCATGTTTTTAGCTCGTGGCCTGGTTCTGCGGTGGTACCCTTGCAGTGTTCGCAGGTGTCCTCTATGTTGAGCACTAGGTCTACCTCTGTACCAAACACAGCCTGCTCAAAGGTTATTTCTACCCGCGCTTCAACGTCCCGCCCCCTGCTCTGCCGCTGTGGCCCTTGCTGGCCGCCAAAGCCGCCGCCAAAAAAGCTATTGAATATGTCACCGAGCCCCAGGTCGCCAAAGTCAAAGTTAACGTTTTGGCCTTGGCCGTAGGCACCAGCAAACGGGTCGGCGCCACTGCCACCAACTCCGGCATGCCCAAACTGGTCGTAGCGCTTGCGTTTGCTCTCATCCTTGAGCACTTCATAGGCTTCGTTTATCTCTTTAAACTTGGCTTCGTCGCCACCGCGGTCTGGGTGGTGCTCTATAGCAGCCTTGCGGAAGGCCTTTTTAATTTCATCGGCACTAGCACCCTTAGGAACCCCCAAAACTTCGTAATAATCACGCTTCGCCATGGTTTGCCTCGCTATAGTTTTGGCCGCCCAGTTGCATTACCCTGTTTATACCTTGCTCGTTTAGGGCAAACTCTTTCTGTAAGCGTAGCCTTATGGTGTTTTCTGCCCGCCCTTTTCTGCCAAAAAAGCGGCGGCTTCTGAAGTAGTTCGTAACAACCTCATCTTCTAGTGCCAGCCGGACCATGATGTTTTCAAACAAAGTACTCCATATAGGCGTAAGGGGGAGCTTGCTTTTATCTATGACTGCGCTGCGCAAATACGTGCTTAGCTCCGCCTCAATCTCACGGCAAATATCTGCGTCTTCCGAAGCGCTATACACAACCTCCATGCCCTCTTCGCCATCTGTAAAGCTAACGTCAGCACAGTCATTGCCAAAGCCTATGTACTCTACTTTACCCGTAATATCAGTAACTTTGAGCTCGTATAGCCCAGACCCCTCATCTATTTCACGGGCAAGTTCAAAATCTTTGTTGAGACGCGTGGATGACCAGGTGGCCTCCCATAGCGTGTCAACGTCTGTGCTATGGTCATAGCCGATCTGGCGAATAACTGCTTCCGCCAAGTAGCGTGTATCCATCCATTCTGCCTGCTCCACGAGCGAGTCGGGAAATGGACGCGTGTGCGATGCATACTTGCTCTCGAACATATGCCTACTGCAGCCTCATCCGGTCTTCGGTAAACGGCCAGCCTTCTGGCATGCCATTGTGGTAATTGATAATGTACGTTAAATCTTCTGGGTCTAGGTGGTACTTGTCCGCAAGTTCGGCAAAAGATTCGGCCAGGTCATAAACATCTACATGCAGTGGAGCAGCTTGCGGCGATTCTGTTATGCCCACATAACTTGATAGTCCTGCAAGCCGGTCATCGCATGCAGCGCTAAATAATAGTTGTTGGTGCTCAGCTGGTGAATGGTCCAAATTTCTCATAACTTAACTATTCTACCAGTTACTTTAATATCCAGTACCGTTCCACGGTTCCGAGCCTAGCTGGTCCAGCACGTCCTTTTGGTGCATGCCTACTAAGTCGCCCGAGCCAAGCTGTTCTTCCAGATGCTCTTTGGTATGTGCGTCGGTCGTAACCAACGTCCGCAGCCCTTTGCGGTTAAAAACATACATGCCCGTGTTTTTAGTAGTCATATCGGAAAAGGTCAGTGTGTACAGAGTATCTTCGTTGACTTCATCTACATCCTCCCGCTCAACAGCAAATCGCCGCCAGAAGTGCCAGCCGACTGTCCATGTGCGTCGCACTTTTGCCACACCGTCTACAACTATGTGCCTACCCTCCTGCTGCAAATAGGTTTCGGCCATATCGACCGCTTCGTTGCCGAATTCTTCTTGCGTTTCGGGCCACACTTCCCGCTCAGGCGGCGGAGAGTTTAGGTCGCGCATACCAAATTCTGGCGTTCTCATGCTTTCTTCCCTTTTGAGTTGCTTTCGTTTTCCCACCATTTTGCGGCATTGGTAGACACACGGTGCACTGGAATTTGCTGCAACACGAATGTTTCATAGCTGTGCAGCTTAGCAACTTCAGT
>DASSKV010000050.1:0-4982 GCA_035690125.1 Saccharimonadales bacterium (SeqCode)
GCAAGCATAAAAGCAGCCGAAAAAGCCGCCCTCGACTTTGCCCAACGTTTGCAGGAAGACACCCTGCAAAAACGGTTACGTATAGAGATAGACGGCCCGGCCCCCGCCTTCCACGAAAAGTTCCAAAACAAATACCAGTGGCAGCTAGTTTTGAAGGCCAAAGACCGCAACCAACTCCTGGAAGCCATAAAGCTCCTGCCCTCATCTGGCTGGAGCTACGACATCGACCCGATAGATCTCCTATAAAATAGGGGCTGGATACATCCAGCCCCTATTTTGTGCTGAGGTATATTTAAGCAGCTTTTTTTGTTTCGCTATCGGCTGATAGTTCGCGCTGAGCAGCGTGCTTAGCTATAAGCGCACCAAACTTCAGAGCAGTTTTAGGATCAGTGTAGCGATGCTCGTACTTGAGCTTACCGTTTTCATCGTAACGGGCAACCCGTGCATATTCAGTCTTGTTAGTATCTTCATTCTTAATACCTTCGGTATTAAATTGGAACTCAGTACGGGTAGAATCGCCATAGCGACCTTTATTGGAATGGCCATCATATTTTTCTGAGTGTTGTAGACCGTATTCTTCTCCGGTATTTTCGATTTTGGTTACTGCACGTACATACGGTCCCTCAGAGTCAGGTTTACCCACTGCTTCAATTCGAGTGACTTGAGGAGTAGCCGTACCTCGATCGTGCATAAAAAGCGTGCCGTTTTCTTGTGCTGCTACTTGTGCATTCTCGATTTGCTCTAACATAGCCTGGTGTAGGTGCTCGTCGGGAACTGGCTGTGATTGTGGGGCTTGGTTTGGATTAATCATTTTTTGTTTTCCTTTTAGCTATTTTTTGTTTTTGATAACTTAAAAATATACTAGCACAGATTACTAGATTTGTCAATAACCACCCCTGTCCGGTATACTTGTTAGGATATATGACCAAAGACGACATTATTGCCCTGCCCAACCCGCATTTGCGCGAAAAGTCTAAAAGGGTTGGTGTTATTACACCTGAGATTAAGCAGATTATAGAGGAAATGAAGGCGGCTACCATAAGTTGGGACGAAAGCCGCGAGCACGAGGTAGGCGTGGCACTGGCCGCCGTGCAGATAGACAGGTTGTACAAAATAGTCGTGGTGCGCAACAACTACGACGACAAGACCGACCAGACCTTCACCGCCTTTATAAACCCGGAGATCACCAAAGCCGAAGGCGAAGTGGTAGAAGACTTTGAGGGCTGCCTAAGCGTGCCGGATGTGTACGGTAAAGTGCCTCGTAACGACCGGGTTAAGGTAAAAGCACTGGACGAAAACGGCAAAGAATTTCGGGTAACGGCCGAAGGCTTTTTAGCACGGATATTCCAGCACGAAATAGACCACACCAACGGCATAGTGTTTATAGACCACATAAAGGACAAGCCGGAAGCGTTTTTTAAGCTCCAGGCCGACGGCAAGCTGGAACCAGTAGACTACGACAAAGACATAAAAGATAACAAAAACCTCTGGAGCGATTAGCCATGGCGGATTCGCTGCTTTTCTTTGGCAACGAACGGCTGGCCACCGGTGTTACTAGCCAGGTTTTTGTACTGCAGGCACTTATAGCAGCCGGCTATAAAATTGAGGCTGTTATTACAAGCAACGAGGATTCGGTTTCGCGCCAAAAACGCGACCTAGAGATAGGGCCGATTGCGCACGCCGCCGGAATCCCGGTGGTGCTCACGGGCAAGAACATTCCCTTGGAAGAAAAGGTAGCTAAGCACCCTGCCGATGCAGCAGTGCTAGTCGCCTTTGGTAAGATAATCCCGCAAAAAGTGATAGACATGTTCCCTAAGGGAATCATAAACATCCACCCTTCCCTGCTGCCCAAACACCGCGGCCCAACACCGCTGGAAAGCGTTATATTGCAGGGGGATAAAGAAACTGGTGTGAGCCTTATGCAGCTAGCGGCCAAAATGGACGCTGGACCTGTCTATGCGCAAGAAACCGTGCTACTAAATGGCAACGAAACCAAGCAACAGCTGGCCGACCATCTCCTGGGCCTGGGCGCCAACATGCTGGTGCAGTACCTGCCGGACATTTTAAGCGGTAAGCTTCAGCCCATTCCGCAAAATGACGCGTTAGCAACCTATGACAAACTTATAAGCAAAGGTGCAAGCCAACTGGACTTTACCAAGCCAGCCGAGCAGCTAGCCCGCGAAGTCCGTGCTTACAGCGGCTGGCCCAAAAGCCGGGCAACTATAGCCACCCGCGACGTAGTAGTTACTCGGGCGCATGCCGTACCAGGCGGCGGCGTACCGGGGACTATATCGCTCGAGCCAGGACAATTGGGCGTGCAAACCTACGACGGCGTACTGATTATAGATTCACTCATACCAGCTGGTAAAAAAGAAATGACAGCCCAAGCTTTCTTAGCCGGCTATCCTATCGTGTGACTTGAGGGAAAAGAGCAGCCGGAGCAGCGGATTCATTCCGCACCCCGCTTGGGCGAGAAAAACCGGGGTCCCCGGCAAAACAACAGTTTTGTTGGGGTAGAGTACCGTAGGTTTGTCTCCGTTGTGATTACTGTGGGAACTGTGGTGGTGGCCCAAAGCTAGGGCCGGCTGGAGGCTGTTGCTGTGGGTACTGCGGGGCTTGCTGCGGTGGGTTTGGGTTTGGGCCATAAGGTTCTGGAATGGGCTGTTGCGGCGGTGCAGCATATGGCTGCGGCTGCTGGGGGGCAGGTTGCGGAGGGACACCTGGCTGCGTAGGCTGGCCGTAGGCTGGCCCTGCCGGTTGAGGTGGTTGGAACTGTTGCTGCGACGGTGCCTGAGGCGCCTGTTGCTGGGACTGTTGCATGGCAGCTTGCTGGCTGGCAGCCAGTATTTGCGGGGCGCTCTGCCCCACTTCGGCCTTTAGCTTGTCAAACTCTTCTTGCACTATGTCTTTATAGTTTGGGAAGTTGGTTTCCAGCCACTTAAAAGCCCCGGCGTCATCTTTGGCTTCAAAATACTGCTCAAACTCGTCGAGCTGCTCATTACTCATTTGGTCGGCCAGGCGCATACCTACCCGCATTTCTAGAGTTTCGTATATGTGCCGTAGCAAGCTGTTCTTTTCGGCGTCCGGCAAACTGCCGAGTCCCAGTTCTTCCAGTAAGCTATTGTCTATCTTAAGCATCCAGTTGTTCCTTAACTACTGGAATTGTACCATTTTTAGAACGATATTTGATGTACGGGATTATGCTTGCTTTGCTATAGCGGTGTTGGGGTTAAATATGGTCGCCATATCGTGGCCTAAATGAGGTAAGATCCCGAGCTCTTTTACCTCTTCCAGACCGTTGAGCATGCTTATAACCGTGTCGTAATCCTCATTCGAAAAAGGAAACCGTATGCGGCGCTCGTCGTCTATTTTCTCTACCAATGGCGCGTAATAATGTTTTGCAAATTGAAATCCGTCCTCAGTGTATTGTGGGGTGGAAAAACGAATGGATGGTATCCGGTAATGATTAGTGAAAGGGTTTGCATGCCATGCAACACTTACCTGTGTGAGATCATTAAAGCCTAGCTCATCCTCTGCTATCTCTCTGCGGCTTAAGCGTCCAAAATCCTCTAATACAACGTCACGAGCTTTTGCTAATGCGCCAGAGCGATTCAGCTGCGCGGCGTGTTCTTTCTGGATACTAATAAGCAACCCCATCTCGGCCTGTATGGATTCAGTGTCGTCGGCATTGAACGATTCAAATGACATTTAATTATTTTAACATAACAGGTATAATTAGTCAATGCTAGAGAGTACGTTCGACGGCTTTGCGTGAGAAGAACTCTACCCGGTCGCCCTCTTGCAGGTCCAAACGCGATGGTGTCGTAAAGCTAACGCCACACATTTCGCCTTCAAACACTTCCTTGGCATCTTGCGGGCCGCGCTTAAGCTGGGTAACCTGCACTTCCATAAGCTGGTCGTCACCCCGGAACACCTTGGCTATAGCCGGGACTTCCAGCTTGCCCTTGGTAACTTCCCCGCCAGCTATGACTTCTGTTTTAGTAGTCTTGAAGATACCGCGGATAACCAAGCGCCCCAGGTCGGTTTCGACGATTTCGGGGCTCAGCAAGTTGCTTAGCTGTGCCTTTACGTCGTCTATGAGCTCGTAAATAACTTTGTACAGGCGCATGTCCACTTTGTCGCGGGAAGCTTGCTGACGGATGTTGCTTGGTGCTTGGACGTTAAAGCCGTAGAGCGTAGCACCGCTGGTTTGGGCCAGGTGCAGGTCGTTATCGTTTATACTGCCTACCCCGGAACCCACAACGCGGACGGCTACTTCGGCCGTATCCAGCGCCTTCAGGCTATCAATAACGGATGTAAGCGAACCTTGCACATCGGCTTTGACGATAATATTTAGCTCTTGCAGCTCGTTGCTGCGGTTAATGAGACGTATGAGTTCCGTACTACTAGCTGCCACCGAAGAACCACTGCCGCTGCGACCTGTCGCAGTCTGCTCGGCAGTTGCCCGGGCAGCTTTTTCGTTGGCCACAACGTTAAACTCATCGCCAAACTCCGGCAAGGTCTTGAAGCCGGTTATTGCAACCGGGCTCGATGGTCCCGCTTCTTTTAGGGGTTTGCCCTCTGTTGTTTCCAGGTTACGAATTTTGGCGTACGTGCCTCCGGCTACTACGAACTGGCCGGGTTTGAGTACCCCGGCTTCTACTAGCGCGTGGGCAACTGGGCCGCGGCCTTGTTCCACGTGGGCTTCTATTATTAAGCCCCGGGCAGGCACATCGGTGTCGGCCTTTAGCTCTTCCACATCGGTTACAAGCAAAATCATATCGAGCAAGTCTGGTATACCATCCTTTGTCTTGGCAGAAACGGGTATTACCGGCGTATCGCCACCCTTCCAGCCGTCCCACATCAGCCCTTGCTCGCTCAGCTGGCTATACAGGCGGTTGACGTCGGCGCCTTCCTTATCAATTTTGTTGGCAGCTACAATAATCTTCACCCCGGCCTTGCGAGCATAGCGGATAGCTTCA
>DASSKV010000051.1:0-3149 GCA_035690125.1 Saccharimonadales bacterium (SeqCode)
TCTACATATTCGTCGAAACCGCCCACGGCATATATACCATCGGCACAATGGTGTTGATTATACAGTACGCCCAGCTTATACGCATACCCATCTTTACCATTAGCTTCCTGGTTGACCAGACACAACGGGCCATTTCTAACAGCCGTGACTACTTTGAAGCTATGGATGTGCAGCCGGCTATAGCGGATATTCCGGGTGCTAACACGCTCCAAGTCACTAAAGGTAGGGTTGAGTTTAGTGACGTTACGTTTGCCTACGACACCGAAGCTGTTTTGGACGGTCTGGGTTTTGAACTTCGGCCAGGTACAAAATCTGCGCTGGTAGGCGAAAGCGGTGAAGGCAAAACGACCATAACCAGCATATTGCTCCGCCTGTACGAGCCTCAAGGTGGAGTTATCTCTATTGACGGACAGGACATACACGACGTTACCCAGGAAAGCCTGCGCAAAAACATTGCTGTCGTATTCCAGGATCCAGCACTATTTAGTGGCACTATCCATGAAAACATCGCCTATGCCAAGCCCGGGGCGTCACTTGAGGAAGTTGTAGCGGCAGCTAGAGCGGCAAACGCCCACGAGTTTATAGAAAAGTTTGCTAACGGATATGAGAGTGAGATAGGCGAGCGCGGGCTCAAACTGTCCGGCGGACAAAAGCAGCGGATAGCCATAGCCCGGGCACTTCTAAAGGACGCGCCGATACTCATACTCGACGAAGCTACCAGTAGTCTGGATAGCAAGAGCGAACGGATGGTACAGGAAGCGTTGGAGCGGCTGATGCATGGCCGTACTACGCTTATCATTGCCCACCGTCTGAGTACCATACAGGCAGTTGACCAGATTGTAACTATTAGGGGCGGCAAGGTAGACGAATCGGGGACGCCCGCTGCACTTGCCAAGAGCGGGGGGATATATGCCCAACTGCTCAAGCTGCAGCAGGGCAAGACCGAAGCGACCAAAAAGAAGCTCCAAGAGTACGAGATTAACGCTTAAGGTATACTGGTACAATGCGCAGAGCAGCCCGGGCCATTATTATAAAAGACAATAAGATAATTGTTACCCACCGCAATAAGTTCGGTATGCAGTACTACATACTGCCGGGTGGCGGCGTGGACTACGGCGAAACCCCAGAGCAGGCCTTGTTCCGGGAAATGGCTGAAGAAGTGTGCGTGCAGGTAGCCAACCCCAAGCTTGTGTTTATAGAAGACGCTGGCGAGCCCTACGGCACACAGTACATTTACCTGTGCGACTATGTCAGCGGAGAGCCAGCCCTGCACCCCGATTCACAGGAGGCGAAGATACATGCCATGGGCCAGAACTTATACGAGCCGCAGTGGATAGGATTAGCAGAATTTGCTACCATTACTTTACGTTCGGAGAGCATAAAGCAAGCTATCCTCGAGAGTATAAAAAAAGGCTGGCCCAAGGAGCCAACCAATATAACAGGAAGGGCAAAAACAACATATGGCAACGAGTAAAGCCACGCGTTTTTTTACGGGTTTCATGGCGCTACTATTTTTAGCAACCGCTTCGGCACTGACTATCGCAATAGTGGTACAAGGCATTCAAAACCGCAAGAAGCCAGGTGATGGCGGTACCAGCACGCCAGCTTCACAAAGCACAACTAACCAAAGCAAGGAGGCAACTTTGACAGGGACTAAGATGCAAGATTTTACACCATTAACCCAACCGGTAACGGAGTTACAAAAAGTTGACCTTAAGGAAGGTACTGGAGATACCGTCAAGGCGCATGACACCGTAACTGCCGATTACGTTGGCGCCCTCGCAAGCACCGGTATCATTTTTGATGCCTCCGCCGACCATGGCGGTCCCATAGCTTTCCCGCTTGACGGCGTCATAAAAGGCTGGGGTGAAGGCATACCTGGTATGAAGGTTGGCGGCAAGCGCCGGCTGATAATACCGGCTTCACTAGGTTACGGCTCGAGCGGCAGTGGCAGCTCCATACCACCCAACGCCGACCTCGTTTTTGATGTGACAATTACAAAGATAGGCAAATAACTCCTGTAGCCGTACTAAAAAGCACAATATATAGTGTATTGAATTCCGCATAAGCACTATATATAATAATTTGTACAGACGAACCGCACCGGTTTTGCCTAAAATAGAGAACATAACATAGAAGCTAAAAAGAGGGTCAGCTATGCCAAAAAACATCACTATTTACACTACTAACACCTGCGCCTACTGCGCCATGGTCAAAAAGTACCTGGACGCCAAGGGCCACGGCTACGAAGTAGTGAACCTCGACGAACAGCCTCACCGCCAAGCCGAAGCTCTGCAGCTGAGTGGCGCGCTGACCGTGCCGGTTACGGTAGTAACCAAACAAGACGATGCTAAGGAAGTTATTGTTGGGTATAACTTAGCCAAGCTAGCCCCCGCCGTAGCGTAAAACCTATTTCTGTGGCGCATTGCTGCGTTGTTAGATCCAGTCCGCAGTCGCCGTATTTTAATACGACTCCTTTGCGGTCTTCGCTATCGCCTTGCACTGCACTCACAAAAATAAGTTTTCTATTAGATAGAGTGTTGTAGAATGGAATAACGTATGGCTGATGTGAAGGAAAATATTATCGTTTATGGCGCCGACTGGTGCGCTGACTGCCACCGTGCCAAGTACTTACTAGATAAGCACGGCATCCCTTACACCTACAAAGATGTAGATAGCGACCCGGCTATTATGGCGGAAATGCTGGCCCTGGTAGATGGCAAAAACATCATTCCGACTATCCAATTTGGGAATGGTACCGTGCTGCAGGAACCCTCAAATGACGAGCTGCTGAAGCTGCTCGGACTGCATGAGGACAGCCCCATGAAGCAGAGCCACGATGTGGTTATGGTGGGCGCTGGCCCCGCTGCCCTCACGGCGGCTATTTACACCACCCGAGAGGACATAGACACGGTGCTGTTTGAACGCGGCGTTGTTGGCGGTCTGGCGGCCGTAACGGATATGATAGACAACTACCCTGGCTTCCCTAAAGGTATAGAAGGCCTAAACTTGGCTACTGCCTTGCAGGACCAAGCAGAACGCTTCGGCGCCGTCATAGAGCTCGGCGAAGTGCTCAAGATCCACGATGAAGGCATGTACAACCGCCTGGAAACTACTAGTGGCGACTACTACGCCCGCGCCGTGCTTAT
>DASSKV010000052.1:0-6606 GCA_035690125.1 Saccharimonadales bacterium (SeqCode)
ATACAATGGTCTTTTTGTCCTTTTCGAGCTCGCTCATTACCTTTTTCAAGCGCTCTTCGAACTCCCCGCGGTATTTGGTACCAGCAATCATACCGGCAAGGTCGAGCATAACTATGCGCTTATCCAGCAAACTGTCCGGGACGTCCTCCGCGACGATGCGCTGTGCTAGGCCTTCAACAATAGCTGTTTTACCAACACCTGGTTCGCCAATAAGCACTGGATTGTTCTTGGTACGACGGTTCAGTATGGTAACAACGCGGCGTATCTGTGCTTCGCGACCAACAACCGGGTCGAGCTTGCCGGCTTGCGCCTGGGCAGTCAGGTCGGTTCCATAAAAATCAAGTGCGCCCTTCTTAGCTTTTTTGCCGCGGCGGCTAGCGCCCAAGTCCACTTCGCCGTCTTCGTACTGCTGGCGGTTCAGGAATTGCTCCAACTCGCCCATAAGCGTGTCAACATTGACATTCATGTCGCGCAAAAGGATGGTTGCGCGGGCGTTCTTTTGGCTGAGGATGCTGTACAGGATGTGCTCAGTGCCACAGAACTCCTGCCCATAATCTTGGGCAACATCGTAAGCCATCTTCAGTGTCAGCTTAGCTGTTTCGCTTAGGCCCTTAGCGCCCATATTGATAACAAGTGTTTTTGGGGTAAGGTTGAGAGCCAGACGGGCCCGGTCAAGCGTAACCCCCACGCCTTCTAGTACTTTAGCGCCCATAGAAGAATCTTGGGCCAACACACCCAGTAATAGGTGTTCTGTCCCCACATAAGCACTACCAAAGCTCCGAGCAATAGCGTCAGCATGACGCAAACTGTGTATTGCGTTATTTGTTAAATGGTTCAAAAATTCTTGAAAGTCAGGGCTGTTAGGCATCATAGTTTTCTTATACCACCTTTTCCTCAAAAAAAGCTGTGAACTTTTTCATCTTGCTTATGTAAATCGCATGTGCTTATACGAAGCGAATTACTAATAACTATGATACCCAAATTAGCACTCGCTAGTCAAGAGTGCTAATTATAGATACTCGTCGCTTGGTTTTACGTCATTAACAGCTTTGGGCAGGGTTAAAGGGTGTGCGGGTAAGGAAACCTGGCGAGAACAATGGAAAGGCCAATAAGTGCGTTTTTTAGTTGCGCTGGCTGCCATGGTGCCAAGTTTCTCAATTACAATTTGTCGCCCCTGCAGGCTCTCTTTGCCCTCAAGCCCAATACGGTACAGCTTACTTATAGTATTAAGGCTAGGCTCACGTATCCCGAATTCTTGTATATTAAGAAGCACAAAGGGCTTATCTAACTCCGCCTGGATGCAGTTACGGCATTCACGTGGTATATCACGTTCCCAAGCCGTTTCCTGGTTACTTTCCCCCAGATATGCCCGCAACATGCACTGCTCACTCATACAACTATATTATCGGTAATTGTCAAATATATTAACTAATTAGTTGTAAGGACAGATGAAAGTGAAATGCTCTGAACAAAGCTCATTACCGCAGCGTGTGCATTGGTCGTTTATGGCATACCTGCGTTCAGGCCCAGAATCATGACGGCTCAATTCCGAGTCTAGATATTCTGACCCTGGATGCGGACAATTCGTCGCTAAGGTATCTGTAAAATCGTCAATTGCTGGCGTTTGGGTAGCGATGGCACGCTCCCATAGCTCTTCACACTGCTCACGACAGGCCTCAGGGAAACGGCCTATGTCACTCACCCACACCGAGCTAATGAGCGGGCATTTTTCCGACATATTATTCGCCGTGTTCTTCTATGGCTTCCAGAAGACTGTTTTCGAGGTCGCTCTTTTTCTTGAGCTTGGGTGCTTGCGGTTTGGCTGGCTTGTCGGTCTTTGGCGCTTCATTGTTTGCTTGGGCACCTTGGCGTTCGGCTTCTATGTCTAGCTCGTAACCAGTCAGCTTGCTAGCCAATCGGACGTTTTGGCCACTTTTGCCTATGGCTATGCTTAGCTGGTCTTCTGGTACCAGAACTTTGGCCTTCTGGTTTTTTTCGTCTAAGACAACCCTGGCAACTTTGGTCGGGCTGAGGGCATTGGTAATGTAATCGGTTGAGTTGTCGCTAAAGATGATAATGTCTATCTTTTCCTGCTCACCAACTTCACTCATAACGGCATTCACACGAGTACCGTGGCCGCCTACAAACGTGCCAACGGGGTCTACGCCGGGTACGTTGCTGGCAACAGCAATCTTAGACCGTACGCCAGCCTCTCGGGCAATGCCCTTTATCTCGACGGCGCCGCTTTCCATTTCCGGCACCTCACCACGGAACAACCATTCTATAAATTCTTTGTTGCCACGGCTAACCACCAGCTGTGGGCCGCGGAAACCGCGTTCAACATCTTTCAAAAATACCTTCAGACGCTGGCCCGGGTAGTAACGTTCGCCTTGGATTTGTTCGCTCCTAGGCATTATGCCCTGGGCCTTACCGAGGTCTATGCGCACGATGTTGCCTTCCACACGGGCAACAACGGCATTAATGACCGTGCCTATCTTGTCCTCGTACTCGGCCATTACAATCTCGCGCTCAGCTTCGCGCAGACGCTGCAAAATAACTTGCTTAGCAGTCTGGGCAGCCACACGGCCAAAGCTCTCGACCTTTTGGTGTACCTCTATGGTTTCACCCACGGCTGCATTCTTACGCATAACACTGGCATCCTTCAGGCTAATCTCTGATTCTGGGTGCTCGGGTTCGCCTTGTACAATTTCTTTAGTTATATATGCGTCAACATCACCGGTGTTAAGGTTCATTGTTACGCGAATCTCTTGCTCGCGGTCGCCGTAGTCGCGGCGGTAGGCAGCGGCTAGGGCCTGCTCCACTACTTCCTGGACAGCCTCTTCCGGCAGGTTCTTTTCTTCGGCTATCGCCCGTATGGCTACACCGAGCTGTTTAAAATCTAACTCCATATTGTGTCCTTTCTTTACAGTTCCAAATTGTGAGTCTCTATTTGCATTAAAAAATCCGACCACTTGGCCGGACAACACTTGTAGTATACGTTTCGAGTGTAAGATTGTCAAACTTAGGGCGCACCTTAGCATGCTAAAATACTCTGAATGGGTAAGAAAGTAGCGAGACTTTACGAACAGTTCCAGCCGGAAAATTACCAGCTACATTTAGTGCCGGACCGTGGCAATATGACGTTCAGTGGCACAGTAACCATCCGGGGTAAAAAAGTAGGGCGGCCCAGCGAGCGGCTTACCTTTCACCAACAAGACCTCAAGGTTATATCTGCCAAAGTTGTTAAGCACGATAAAAAAGGTGACCAAGAGTTAACTGTCGTACGTATAAACAACCACGACAGCTTCACTGAGGTACGAGTGCACACTGCAGACAAGGTTTTCCCTGGCAGTTACAGCGTCACGCTCGGGTTTGAAGGCAAAATAACCAAACCGATGCACGGTATATATCCGTGTAACTTCAAGCATGACGGTAAAGATAAAGTACTTATAGCCACACAGTTCGAAAGCCACCATGCGCGGGAGGCATTCCCATGCATAGACGAGCCAGAGGCCAAGGCAACGTTTGACCTTACGCTTACTACACCGAGCGGCGAAACGGTAATAGCTAATACTCCAGTCAAGAAACAAGAAGCAAAAAACAAGAGCCAAGTTACGACGTTTGAAACGACACCAAGGATGTCAACTTATCTTTTAGCCTTTGCATACGGTGAGCTAGGTTATAAAGAAGCAAAAACTAAGGATGGCGTGCTGGTGCGCACCTATGCCACGCCAGGACAAGTGGAGCTAACTAAACACGGCCTTGACGTCGCCGTTCGATCGTTGGAGTTCTTTAGCGATTATTTCGGCGTTCCCTACCCTTTGCCCAAATTGGACATGATAGCCCTGCCCGACTTTAGCAGTGGGGCCATGGAAAACTGGGGCCTGGTAACCTACCGCGAAACTACCATGCTCGCCGATGAAAAGACCAGCAGTATCGAAAGCAAGCAGCTGGTAGCGCTCGTGATTGCCCACGAGCTCAGCCACCAGTGGTTCGGCAACTTGGTGACCATGAAGTGGTGGGACGACCTGTGGCTCAACGAAAGTTTTGCCAACCTCATGGAGTACCGTTGTGTCGATGCGCTATACCCCGAGTGGAACATTTGGGAACAGTTTGTGGCTAGCGAAGAAGCCAGTGCCAAGCGCCGCGACAGCCTCCGCGACGTGCAACCTATCCGCACTGGCGTGAACCACCCAGACGAAATAAGCACACTGTTCGACCCAAGCATTGTATATGCTAAGGGTGGCAGCGTTCTATATATGCTGCTTAACTTCATAGGAGAGAAGTCGTTCCGCACGGGTTTAAAGGCTTATTTCCAAAAACATGCATATGGTAATACCCAGGCGACAGACCTATGGGACGCCCTAGGTGCAGCATCCTCGCAAGATATTACTGACTTTATGGCCGGCTGGCTCAACCGTCCCGGCTACCCCCTAGTTAGTGTGGACTGGGTTCCTGGAAGCAAAACTGTAGGCTTGAAGCAGCGCCGTTTCTTAAGTGACGCCGGCGAGAGTGAGGATGCAAACGAACCGTGGCAAGTCCCCTTGTCCTCCACATATGAGGCTAACCCTGCGCTGCTTAAAAGTTTATCACTCCAGGCTACCGTAAATCCCAACGCAAGCGAACCGTTTCTGCTAAATCATGACGGCCATAGCTATTTCTTAGCGCGCTATGCCAATGCAGAACACCTAAAGGTAATTGCTCATGCCATAAAACAAGGTAAGGTCAGCCCCACCGACAGGCTGATACTGCTCGATAGCTATAACCTTTTGCAGCGTAGCGAAGCTGCTAGTACCGTTGAGCTGCTTGAGCTACTGCAAGGCTACGAGGGCGAAAATAATGAAAGTGTTTGGGGCGCTATGGCGCTCGCTATAGCCGAAGCCCGCCGCCTGGTAGAGAACGACCCTAGCGAGGATAAGCTGGATGCCCTTATAGCCAAGCTAACAATGCCGCTTGTTACGAAACTCGGCTGGGACGATGCACCAAACGACACTGCACAAACCCTTCGCTTGCGCGGGCTCGTTCTGTCAATGGCAGCCGGGGCTAAAGTACAGAGCGTGCTGGACGAAGGCTTAAAGCGGTTTGCAACATTCAGTAAGCCAAGTGACCTTAGCCCCACCATCCGTGGCGTTGTCTTCTTCATCGGCGGCCGATACGGTAGCGATGCCGACTTTCAGAAACTACTCAAACAGCACGAAGAAAACACGAATGCAGATGAGCGCGATGAACTAGCCAGTGGACTGACCTCTACTAAGAAGCAGGAACACTACAGCCAGTTGCTTGCCATGCTTACCGGTGACGAAATCCGCCGCCAAGACCTTATGCACTGGTGGGTGTGGTTACTGCGCAACCGCTACAGCAAGCAAGCTGCCTGGGAGTGGCTAGTCGATAAGTGGGGCTGGATAGAAAAAGAGTTTGCAGGCGACAAAAGTTACGGTTTTTACGCCCGCTACGCCGGCAGCATATATTCACGTGAGGAAGAACTGAAGAAGTTTACTGACTTTTTTACGCCCAAAAAGGATGTCATAGCTCTCGCCCGAGACATAACCCTTGGCGAACAGGAAATAACAAGCCGTGTAGCCTGGCGTAAGCGTAATGAGCAAGCCGTAAAAGACTGGCTAAGCAAGCTATAGTACGTTTTCGATAAAGCTCAAGACTACGAAGTCTGTACCGGCTATTTCTATAGCGCTGAGCTGGTAGTCACCGTGCCACTTGTACTCATCCACCCAGGTGTCGGCAGCAAACTGCATTTGCTTTAGCTTAGTAGCCGTTACGTACTCAAGCCCGCTACCCTGGCCGTCGTGTTTGCGGTACTTTACTTCCACAAAGTGCATAATATCGCCCTTCTGTGCGACTATATCTATTTCGCAGCGGCTACGACGGTAGTTCTGCTCCACCACTTTATAGCCACGCATTTCTAAGTAAACTTTGGCAGCCTCTTCGGCCTTGTGCCCTGTACGCGTCGAATTCATGTTAGGCTATTGTACCAAAAGAGCCTGGATAGGTTTGTAACTTTTGCGGTGCATATCGCTTACACCATATTTCTGTAACAGCTCTATATGCAGTGCCGTACCGTACCCAACGTGCCTGGCAAACTGGTAGTCTACATAGTTTCCGCCCAGTTCGCACATGTATTTGTCGCGGGCTACTTTAGCAACAATACTTGCGGCGCTTACAGAAGGCACGCTGTCATCAGCCCTGACTATGGCTTTAGACTTGTAGTTTTCCGGGAAGAAGTTGAAGCTGCCATCAATAATAAGCTCGTCGTATTCTTGCCCTATTTCGGCCAGCGCCCGCTCCATTGCTAACTTAACTGCAGCGGTTATGCCAATACTATCAATTTCGGCCGGCTGCACCCAGCCAAGCCCTAGCGCCAAAGCTTGCAGTTGAATTTCTGCTGCTAAAATCTCACGTTGTTTTTTACTAAGCTTTTTAGAATCTTTGAGCCCCACTATCTGCTCATCCAGAATCACGGCCCCAGCAACAAGTGGCCCCGCCCAACAACCACGCCCAACTTCATCAACGCCAACCGTAATCATACAATAATTGTAGCAACAAAAAAGCTCCCACGCGGGAGCTTTGTTTGAAAACAATGTTAATTATTCG
>DASSKV010000053.1:0-4478 GCA_035690125.1 Saccharimonadales bacterium (SeqCode)
AGATTGGGAAAGCCTATGTGTTCGAAAAGGGCTCAGATGTGACCATTATTGCGACGGGCACGATGACCTACCACGCTCTGGTAGCGGCCGATAAACTCTACAAAGATGGTATTGAAGCTGAAGTCGTCCATGTACCTACCATTAAACCGTTGGATGCTGAAACCATACTTAAAAGCATAAGAAAAACAGGCGCCGTAGTGACGGTAGAAGAAGGACAGATAATAGGCGGCCTCGGCGGTGCAATAGCTGAACTTGTAGCCGAAAACCACCCCGTGCCACTTAAGCGCATAGGTATGCAAGACCGTTTTGGCGAAAGCGGCAAACCCGAGGAGCTACTAGAACACTTTGGCCTAGATGCCAAACACATTCGCCTGGCAGCCCACGCTGTAATAGAAAAGAAAAAGTCCTAAATACGCGCTATCAAATTGCGCAAGTTAGAAGGGTTCTGTACGACTTCGTCGTGTTTTATTTCGGAGGTAACCCCAACTCGTTGCTTATAAAATTCTTTGTCTTTATAGATGCCTAATGTTTTGGCAGGTGACTCAATCCGTCCCAGGTGCTCGAGAATATGTTTGGCGGCTTTTAGACCCAGGCCATCGGAGACGATTACAAGGTCTATCTCATGTTTTTTATCGATGTCTGTTAAGTGTTTGGCCTCATCTGCAGTTTCAGCTTCGTGCAAGATGTGGAAAGGTGACTTCTCTAAAGCTCGACGGATAAACAGGCGCATAAACTCGCTCGGTTCGCACAGAAGTATATTTGCCTTCTCCATTATGTAACAGTATGAATTGCGTGCTTCTTTTTGCAAGCTTAAGCATTTATACTGGTGTATATGCCTTTGACACTGCAACAAATACGCTGGAACTGTAAGCGGGCGCGAGAGCGCATGGCACAAGCCAGGGAAGAGCACTGGGCTTTTGGTGCTTTCAACTTGGATGACGAAGCCACGCTGAAAGCTGTTGCTCAGGCTGCGGCAGCTAAGAACGCGCCGGTACTGGTAGAAGTGAGCCAGGGCGAAGTGGACGACATAGGCCTGTACAACGTCCGCGACATGGTCGACAACTTTAAGGCCCAGTACGGCGTGGAAATGTATGTGAACCTAGACCACTCGCCATCCATCGATGCTGCCATGGATGGTATAGAAGCTGGCTTTGAGTTCATACATATAGACGTTTCCCAGGCTAACCACGATGCGACAGACGAGGACATCATAGCTGCTACCAAGCAGATTGTGGAGTACGCCAAACTGACGGGCGCAATGGTAGAGAGTGAACCGCACTATTTTGGCGGCAGCAGTAACCTGCACACCGAAAACATTGACTACGACGAGATTAAAAAGACATTTAGCACGCCCGAGGGAGCTAAGGCTTTTGTAGATGCTACAGGTATAGACACCTTTGCCGCGGCTGTAGGTAACCTGCACGGTAAATACCCCGTGCCGAAGGTGTTGGACCTGGAGCTGCTGCAGCGTATACGTGACGCAATAGGTTGCAATATAAGCTTGCACGGTGGCAGCGACACCCCCGGGCACTACTTTCGCGACGCAGTAAAAATAGGCGTAACCAAAGTAAACATAAACAGCGATATGCGCTATGCCTACCGCACGACCCTAGAAAAGGTGCTTAAGGAACACCCAGATGAGTACTCGGTATCCAAGCTCATAAGTAAAGATGTAGTGGCAGCGGTACAAGCGGTAGTGGAAAGCAAGATTGATGATTTTAACAGCGCTGGCCGCGCTATGCTACACTAAAAGCATAAGGAATATAAAAAGTAAGCTAGCGAGGTGGGAATGGCAGATAAACCTGACGTCATAAGTATCGGCGATATAGTTACCGATGCTTTTATAAAGTTGTTTGACGACCAGGCGCATGCTTACACTAATGAGCATGGCAAATGGCTGGCCATGCCATTTGGCACCAAGATACCCTTTGACCATGTAGAGGTGGTGGAGGCAGTAGGCAACGCCAGTAATGCGGCCGTGGCCTTTTCCAGGCTAGGCCTCGACAGCGCTTTTGTGACGAATGTGGGGGCGGATGCCCATGGTCGCGACATGATAAAAGCCCTGGATAAGCAAAAAGTAGACACCCGTTTTGTGCGCATAAACCCAGGCAAAAAGAGCAACTACCACTATGTACTGTGGTACAAAGAAGAGCGCACAATACTTATTAAACACGAGGAGTACGACTACCATTGGCCGCATCTCAGGCCGGCAGAAACTCCCAAATGGGTATATTTTAGTTCTATAAGTGAGCACGCTATAGCCTACCACGACCAGGTGGCCGATTGGTTAGAAAGTAACCCGGATGTGAAGTTAGCCTTCCAGCCTGGTACTTTCCAGATGAATGCCGGTGTGGAGCGGCTGAAGCGTATATATGAGCGCAGCGAAGTGCTGATACTGAACCGGGAGGAAGCTGCTTTTGTGGGCGGTGGCAACCATGACGATGTACATGACCTGTTCAACCACCTGCATGCCTTGGGCGCTAAGGTAGTGGTAATTACCGACGGCCCCAACGGTGCATACGCTTCGGATGGCAACAACCGTTTCCAGATGCCGCTTTACCCCGACCCAGCACCACCCGTCGACCGAACGGGCGCTGGCGACGCTTTTGCTAGTACCTTTGTGGCGGCACTTATAAAGGGCAATACCATAGAGGGCGCCTTGCAGTGGGCGCCTATAAATTCTATGAGCGTTGTCCAGAAGGTTGGCGCCCAGGCAGGCTTGCTAAAAGAGAAAGAACTAGAAGAGTTCCTACGCAATTCCCCTGACTGGTACCGCCCGACCCGGATGGGGTAGCTATTTATTCTGCATTACGGTTATGGTAAGCTTAAGCATAAGGATTGATATGCTTCGGCAATACAAAAACAGGGGTAAAACTGCATGACACGGGTACTGGCCGAACTGTTAGGTGCGTCTGGGCCGGACTTTAGGCATAGTATCACTAGCCTCGAAAACGCCCAGGGGCGGCCATCGCATGATATCCGCCTGACTACCGAGCTGCAGCAGGCTACCCGTAGCAAACTGCGGTTGCTTGGTCTGGATGCTGACGATACGACTGCCTCGGAGCTTTACCATGCGCTCCAGGAGCGTATAAAGGTGGACGATGCGCGCTTGGAGAAGCGCCTGCGGACGCTTGCGGCTACGCATATTTCGGCGGAAGGTAACGTAGAGGACGGTATAGTCCATGCCCTGCAGCACTTGCCTATAACTAGTGATTGCTATGCGCTTAAATCATCGGTGTTGCGCACTCTGCTTAAAAAGCAGGCTCCCAAGCGGGCGATGAAGCAGCTTGGTTACCGCTCGCTCGATTCTATGCTTAAACATGAAGCAGCAGCGAGCCTTCTAGCGGCGGCGTGGCTGGCAGAAAGCCTTTCGTGGCGCAAGAGCTTTATAGAACGCTACAAAGCACTCAAGCCGAGCGATTTCGAGGCGCGGGCTACCACCTTTCTGACCCCTAAAGGCAAGGGGTGGGATAACTTGGCCAAGAAAACAGTAGCAACCAGCCGGCACAACGTTATATGCTTCAAAGAGCTGGGGGCTGTAATTGTGCTGCCTTTGGGCGATGAAAAACCGAAGGGAGCGACGACTGTGGTTTTGGCTCTGGCATTGCACTCACTCAATGACATTCGGGCTACGAGCACCTTTCTAAAGCTGTGCCAGGTCCGCGGCGACTTTGGCAAGGTTGTGCAAACGGTAGCGCGCGATGAACCATACCTCCAGGCAAACGTGCTCGACCAGCCAGTGCCGTGGCACATTGTGCAACGCTACTATGCCCGGGCCAAACAGTATTTCAGCGAGGAACTGTTCGAGCCACATATACATGCCGACGACCTCAGCTGGCACTCCATAGAAAAAGTGCTGGCGCACATAGAACCTAGCTTTGAGTTTTGGCACCACACATCCCACCTTGGTCTTGCACACGCTGGACAGCCAGTTTCGCTAAACGTTCTCGATGCGGCTCTCAATTTTTGCAATAAACTGCCTTTTGCTAACCGCACAAACCAGTATGGCCGCACGTCGCTTTGGCACGAGTTAGTTTTGCGTTACCTTAAGCCGGAGACCGTGGAGCAAGCCGTTGCCAGTGAGCTGCAGCCACAACTAGTGCAGGAAGAAGTACTGATATAATTTATGAAGAATAGGAGTGGGATGTACCAAATATGTGTTTCCGGAGCCGCACATGGCGATAGTGTAGAAGAGGGCAAGGAACTTGCACGCCAACTTGGCACGGCCATTGCCAAGGCCGGGCATAGCCTGCTTACGGGCGCTACCATCGGCTTGCCAAACTACGCGGCTGAAGCCTACAAGGCTGCAGGTGGCACGATGAGCGTTGGTATAAGCCCCGGCAGTAGCAAGGTTGAGCACGTTATGAAATACCGCCTGCCCACCAAGGCCTATGACACTATCCTCTACACAGGCATGCACTACATTGGCCGTGACACACTGCTTATTACCTCTAGCGACGCCGTGGTGAGCATAGGCG
>DASSKV010000054.1:0-4902 GCA_035690125.1 Saccharimonadales bacterium (SeqCode)
ACCCGACCATGGTATATGCCGCGGATCATGGCTTTATAAACCATCCCGACCACCGGGCAGCCGGCCAAGCGACGCTCGATGCGGTGTTCCCGATGGCGCGCGACCACCTGACTTTCCCGGAGCTGTACGCCGAAGGCCACCAGCCACATAAGACAGCAACCGTGCTTTTAGTGAACTTTGAAAACCCGAATTATTTTAGCGATATAACCGATACCTTAGAAACGAAGTTCGCTATAATGTCCGCGCACCAAAGTCAGGACTTTGGCAGCAAAGAGACACTTGCCAAGGCTGAATCATTAATGGCAAAAATGGGCAGTAAGTGTGGGTACCGATATGCTGAATCGTTCGTGCGTATAGATATAGATCTCACGTAACGCTAGCGTAATAAATAATAATGTAATGAGGCTGCTTCGGCAGGGTGGTCCCAGAAGGGGCCAGCACCTGCCGAAGCAGAGCCTCAGGTGAGAGCTACTTGAAGAGGTTGCGTGAGCTCTCGTTACGCGGGGAGGAACTAGCCGACGCCCAGTGCCTGCTTGATGGGGTGGAGGGCGAAGTATGCCGCGAACAGCACAGCCACGACCCAGAGCAGTACGTGTGGCTCGCGCCATTTGCCTTGCACCGTCTTCAGCACTACGAAGGAGATGAAGCCGGCGCCAATGCCGTTTGTGATGCTGTAAGTGAACGGCATGAGGACGATGGTCAAGAACGCCGGGATGGAGAGTGTCCAGTCATCCCAGGGGATGTTCTTGACCTGCACCATGAGCAAGAAGCCGACTGCCACCAGGGCAGGGGTGGCTGCTGCTGCCGGCACCATCGAGTACAACGGCGTAAAGAACAGCGCAACCACGAAGAACAACCCCGTGAACACGCTGGCCAAACCAGTCCGCGCACCCTCGCCAACGCCGGCAGCACTCTCGATGAACGCCGTGTTGCTTGACACCGAACCCATGCCGCCGGCAACCGCCGCCGCGCCGTCGATGAACAGCACCCGGCCAATGTTGGGCACCTTGCCGTCTTGGCTCAGCAGGCCGGCTTCAGCCGAAATGCCCACAATCGTGCCCATAGCGTCGAAGAAATCCGACAAGATGAGCGTGAAGATGAACACAACGGCCGTAATGACACCGGCATGTGTGAAGCCACCGCCGAGCGAGAACTTGCCCAGCAAGTGCAGGTCCGGTGTACTAGTGACCTTGTCAGGCCACTTCGGTACTTGCAGGCCCCAGCCTGGTGCGCCCTTCGACGAAGGAATGGTCGCGACGGCGTTGATGAGTACCGCCAGGCCAGTGGCACCGATGATTGACAGCAGAATCGCCCCAGGCACCTTGTGGGTGAGCAGGGTAATAGTCAGCAGCAGCCCGACACAAAAAACCACAACCGGCCAGCCGACCAGTGTGCCATGGCCATCCGCACCCATGCTTACCGGGGTTGCCGGTGCAGCCGAGCCGATAAATCCGGCATCGTTCAAGCCGATGAAGGCGATGAACAAGCCGATACCGACACTGATGGCTTGCTTGAGCGGCAAGGGGATGGCATCCATGATGACCTGCCGAAGTCCTGTGACCACCAGCAAACAGATGCCAAGGCCTTCAATGACCACGAGGCCCATTGCGTCCGGCCAGGACATAGTCGGAGCTATCTGGAAGGCCACGACGCCGTCCAGGCCTAGCCCTGCAGCGACTGCCAGCGGCAAATTGCCACCGACACCCATGATGATGGTCATCACGGCCGCTACGAGTGCGGTCGCAGCACTCAGCTGCGGGAAGCTCAGGTGGTGGTGGTATTTGTCAACGCCACCAGCCAGGATGATGGGGTTCAGCACGATGATGTAAGCCATCGTGAAGAACGTCGCCAAGCCTCCCCTGAGCTCTCGGCCCACGGTGGAACCGCGGGCACTGAGCCTGAAGTAGCCATCCAGGCCGCTCTGCCGCCCAGCGCTACTCCTTGCTTTCTCAGTTGTTAACGACACGGTTACCTCCCAGTAACCTCTAAGCTCCCCCCTTTGGGGACCTTGTACCGGCATTTTATCATATGCCACCTATTTGTATAACGCGCATACTGTTGTGATAATTTATGCAAAACAGCCGTAGTATTGGCAAACTGTCCACTTCGTGCGATAATACGACGTGCTAGAAGAGGCTGCTAGGTAAATCTTTCATAAGAGAGTTCTAGAATCATTAATAAGTAAGTAGTTCAGTGTTAGAGGTGCAGCTAAGTCCATTCGTGTCTTACCTCGTGAACGAAGAAAGAGGTAATACTAAATGGCAAATAAGATTTTTGTCGGTTCATTAGCTTACACAGCTACCGACGACGACTTACAGCAGTTTTTTGCTGACGCTGGCACTGTAGTAAGCGCCAAGGTCATCATGGACCGCGACACCAACCGCTCTAAGGGCTTTGGTTTCGTGGAAATGAGCAGCGACGAAGAAGCCAAGAAGGCTATCGACAGCCTGAACGGCAAAGAACTTGCCGGCCGCGCTGTTGCGCTGAGCGAAGCACGCCCACAGGCCCCACGCGAAGACCGCGGCGGCTACGGTGGCGGCAACCGCTACTAAATTAGTCTTAAGCTAAGTAAAATCCCCGCGTCCTTGCGGGGATTTTTATATGATGAAATATCTAACTGTGTGGACGCGCTAACTCCATTAAGCTAGGCATTTGTAACCTCATAAACTTAATGGAGGGCCTATGAAGATACAGGTTACCAAGCCTCGCACCACCACCCATAAAATAATTATATCCAGTACCCCGCGGGAACTTATCCGCGACATATTGTAGGATTGAGGAGTAGCTATGAATAAGTACGGTCCAAAAGCCCAAAAAGAAGTGGAGAAAGCGATGCATGAGTTTAAGCATGGCGACTTACGTATGGGGCGTAGCGGCAAGAAGGTGAGCAGCCGCGAACAAGCTGTAGCCATAGGGCTGGACAAGGCACGCCGCGAGGGTGGTAAAGTCCCAAAAAGTAACTAGGCAGTGAGCTAAGGCTAGTAAGTCAACTTAACCCTAAGGTTATTTATAGCCAACCTTTGCCACTAACCCAGGCTGCATAAGCAATGGTCTTGTCTGCTTGCCGGGCATAGACGTTTTCATATGAGTAACTGCGAGAAATAGCGTCAGGGTCAGATGTTAAGTGGCCGCCATGGTCAATAAAGCCTGTCCAAGAGCTTCCTTTCCAAGATTTTTCGTATAAGTGGTTGTTGGTACCGCGGACATATACGTCTAGCATACCCTTTGCCCGGCTAGCAACCCCCGGCCCACCAGTGATTGTTCCGCCCAGGCTCTGCCAAGACGACCAGTTGCTGTTGGCTATATGATACAGGTGATTACTAGCACCGTGGGCAAACACATCTATCCTGCCAGCGCCCCAGCTAACGGCTGCCGGGTCAGAGTATATCGTACCGCCGCGGTCAGTATAGCCCGACCATGACCCATTCCAAGTTTTTTGGTACAGGTGGTTGTTGCTACCTCGTATGAATACGTCTAATCGTCCGGAGTTCATGCTGGCTACTGCCGGCCCGCCGGTCCAACCAACACTTACAGTAAGGTCAGCTGCCGCCCAGCCAGAGCCAGAAGTATAGTAGAAATGGCCAAGGTTGCCATTACAGCGGTGGTAAAACACATCCATGCGCCCGTCAGCCCAACTCACAGCCGCCGGGGCAGAAGTAGAACAACTCCCCAGCTTATACCACCTTGACCAGCCACTGGTAGACGTCCAGTATTTGTGGTACACAGCTTTGTTCGACCAGGTTGCGAAGACCTCTTCGTGATTGGCGTTCATGCTGGCTACTGCCGGGCTGCTAATCATATAACCGCCTAAGTCTTTCCAAGATGGGTACCTATTGCCAGAAGTAGAAGAACCGCTCACGGTAGTCGTAGAGCTGGAGTAAACATTGGTAGGTGCGGTCTTCCATTTACCGGTAGAGCAGCTATAGCAGGTAGCAAAGTCCTGCACGACCCACAGTATATTACTGTCATCGCGGTATAAGCCAATCCCTACCATGTTGTAGCCGCTAGAGCTCCATTTACATGCTTCACCCGAGGAAGAATAGTCAATAGACGTATCGTCAATGTTAGAGTGGTGGCACGGGCTATCAAGGAAAGCCTGGAAAATCGTAGCCTCGCTAGGGCCTTCGCCAACATTTTCGCCTAGCGAAGTCCAGTTAGTGCCGCAGGTAGAGTCAGCTTGCGAGCCAGTCCCGGCGAAGTCGGGATTGTGCGATATAGCACCGGCGGCAGCCATGTGATACGCCCATTGGCGTGCGATGGTCGTAAGACAACCTGAACGGTAGAGCGGACCTTTTCCGACATGGCTTGCACGATGGTTGTTTGTGTCGTTGTAGTCTGCCGTCTCATCCTGAGAATCAAGCGTTGGGGCTGCGCTGGCATTGCCAAGTAAGCCGAACGCTTCCATAAAGGATACAGCGGCACCGCTCGTTTGCTTGAGTACAGGGTTCTTAAGGTTAGGGAACGTTTTAACCTTTTGCGTAGGCGGGTTTTGCGTACACAGTTTTTGTAGCACAGCAACATTAGTACCAAAAACATTCTGTGGGTCGTTAGAGTTATAAATGGATATTGCGCCGGCGTGATCGTTGATTAGCAAGGTGGCTGGCCCCATAACATCTGTAAAGTCCGGGAGGTGGGCGTGCTGGCGTGCAGCTAGGGCCTGAACTCCACCGTTCTTCAGGTAAAGCTGGTCGTACAGCTGCTTGACTTGGCTCCGGCTTAACTGCTTAACCCTCAAGATGCCATCCCCAGATACATTACAATACAATTTGTTGTCGCCGGTTATAAGCACATCATCTGGCTGTATAGCGTTCACAAGCGTGCCGTCAGCATTTTTCACGACTTTGGCGGCGCTTAGGCTCTCGTAACGAAACACTATCTCGTTACTATGGGATGGCAAGCGCT
>DASSKV010000055.1:0-2114 GCA_035690125.1 Saccharimonadales bacterium (SeqCode)
GGTCGGCACGAATGTGCGGCGCGGTGAAACCGGCCACCACCAGGCAGCTTAAAGCCAAAAAAGCCCCTGCTCTTTTGAGGCCATTAAAGTGTGTGCGTTTACTAGTTTTAGGCATGGTTTTTGTTTTATTTATGCTCATGCTTAGTATACGCCCAATGGTCAAGTTTTTCTACCCTCTCAATTATGTTAGGACTTATAGCTTATGAAACGTAATTGCTGTTTGCAATAGTAAAATTTTTTACACACAGAGCTATCTGGTCTTAAATTTCAAGTAGCGTCGGGTTGCAATGACCGCCGATAACCCGCCGATAATTATGCCGATTGCCAACTGTAGCCCCAGCAGCTTCCAGAAGTTATCGCCGAAGTACTGGCTGGCGTAGTTAATATCCAGCAAGCCCAAACTGCTTGCCTGCAGCGCGGTGCTGGAAGCTACAAAGGCCGAGTTGACTATAAGCACCGAGATAATTGCGGACAAGAAGCCATACACTGCGCTTTCTACTACGAACGGGCCTCTAATATACCATGTGCTGGCCCCCAGCAAACGCATGATTGTTATTTCATCACGCCTGTTAAATATAGCCATCTGGATAGTGTTGAAAATTATGAGCGCGGATACTAGGGCAAAGATTATGATTGCTACTACGCCTATTTCACGCAGGATGTTAGTGGCGTGCGTAATGTTGTCTATGGCCTTCTTGCGGTCGCCACTGTAGCTGGGCGAACCAGTTGTTTGCAGTGCGGCTACGTCCTTTTTAGTTAAGAATTCTTTGATTTGCTGTATCTGGTTTAAGTCGCGCGGCTTTATGCGGATGGTGGCTGGTATGGGGTTGCCTGCTTCGGTGGCTGCGGCCACCAAGTCCTGGTTGTTAGCATTTTGCTTAATGTACGCCGTAAGCGCCTGCTGTTTGTTCAGATAGGTTACGCTCTTTACATTTGATAGCTTTTCCAGCTGGCCGGCCAGCTGCTTGCCTTGCGTATCGCTGACATTGTCGTTTAAGAATACTGATATATCTATCTTGTCGGTGATTTGCTGGATAGTGTTAGCAAAGGTAGCGTTAGTAATAAGGCTAAAAAGCACTATTGTAAGCGTGATAACCATGACCGCCATAGCGGCAATGGCCAGTGTGGCGTTGCGGATAAAGTTAACTATACCGGTGTGTACAACTCGCCAAAAAGTCCGTAGTTTCCGTCTCATAATTTATTGCGCCTTATTCTCGGTATTGCCAAGGCTGTAGCCGCCACCCGCCCGGTCGCTGACTATCTTGCCATGCTGGATAGTGACAACGCGGCGCTTTAGCTTATTTACAATTTCTACGTTGTGGGTCGTAAGCAACACTGTCGTACCATAGCGGTTGATTTTTTCTAGTACTTTTATAACGTCCCAAGCATGCTTGGGGTCGAGGTTGCCCGTCGGTTCGTCGGCAATAAGTATACGCGGCTGGCGCACTATGGCGCGGGCTATAGCTACGCGCTGCCTCTCGCCACCGCTTAGTTCCATGGGCATATTGCGTTCTTTGCCCTTCAGGTTCACTATGTCCAGCACCTTTGGTACTGTGTGCCTTATTTCCTTATTACCCATGCCGACTATCTCGAGTGCGAAAGCAACGTTTTCAAACACTGTCTTGTTGGGTAACAGCTTGAAGTCTTGGAACACGACGCCAATCTTGCGGCGCAGCAGTGGTATGTCCTTGTCCTTAAGCTTGTCGTAGTCAATGCCACCAATGATAATCTTACCGCTGGTAGGCCGTTCTTCACGAGTTAAAAGACGTAGCAATGTGGTTTTACCTGCACCGCTCTGCCCCACCACTATCACGAACTCTTTAGGTTCAACGTGAAGGCTTATGCGGTCCAGCGACGGAGTCGGGCTCTTACCATACGTTTTTGTCACCCTGTCCAACAGAATCATTAGCACTATTATAGCAAAAGTGATGAGCTTATGCTTGCGTCCCCAGTATAAAAAAGGACCTACTATTACAAATGCTAAAGCGTTAATGGTATTAACCATTAGATTCGTAATTTCGATCCTCTTCCCGAGGGGACGAGCCTAAGCTCTCTTCTGCCCCTCGGGGAAACCATCCTCGCAATCACAGCAGCCATCTTTCCATCAGCCAGTT
>DASSKV010000056.1:0-3149 GCA_035690125.1 Saccharimonadales bacterium (SeqCode)
ACGGCGGGCCAGGGCATTTAGGCCTTGTGGGCTTAGGTATAGGCGCGCTTATTGGTGGTGTACTACAGCTGGCTGTCGTAGCTGTGGGCTCTGCCAAACTTAACTTTCACTGGCATACCGGTATCAAATGGCGCAGCGAAGAGTTCCGTATGGTACTGCGAAACCTGCCGCCGCGTTCACTAGACCAAGGCATAGACCAGCTGGAAAGCATAGTGGAAACACGGTTTGCAAGTGGGCTCGGCAGCGGTGCTGTAACATACTACAACAATGCCTACATACTAAGTACGGCACCAATCCTGCTCATAGGCACGGCTATATCTACCGCTGCCTTTCCTAGGTTAAATGCCAGGCTTAGCCAGGGGCGGCCAGATCTATTCCGTAGGGATTTTTTGATGGTGCTACGGGCGATGATATGGATAAGTGCACCACTTGTCGTAGTATGTTACTTCTGTCGCGGCTACTTGGCGCGCCTCATCTTTACCCAGGGTAACCAGCAGATAGCTATCATATTTGGCTTCCTTACTCTTGCCATCTTCTTCCGTATTATCTACTCTATAGTGTCGCGCTGGTTTTATGCCCAAAAAGATACGCGTACACCCCTCTATGTATCTATTTTTGCCATTATCCTAAACATATTCTTGGCATATAACTTGGCTAAACCGGATGCTTACGGTGTAGCAGGCTTGGCACTGGCGCAATCGCTAGTTGCCTTATTTGAGGTAGTAATACTAATGGGCATAATGGTATGGCGCGACCACCAATTACTCAATGGCGCATTCTGGGGCGGTGTCATACGCATATTCTCGGTTACTGGTTTTAGTGTTGTCGCTGGCTTTATTATGATTACCCTCTATCCGTTAGGTGCGAGTGACCGTGGTATTATCACCCTTGGGTCCAAGCTTGGTTTCATAGCATTGGTAACATTCGGGGTGCATATGGTGGTGTCTGCGCTCTTTGACCTCGACGAAGTCCGACCTGTGTACGCACGTCTGCGAAAAATAGTATTGAAGCCTGTCAAAGTAGAACTGTAACACCTCTGATATAATTAGCACCTGATGAATCAGGACCACATACGCAACTTTTGCATAATTGCCCACATTGAGCGGCCAATAAGACACCCACTGCCGTGGGTTTCTCATCGCGCCGGCAAAATGGAATACATTTTGTCGGGCTGCTCTTCCCGCTTGAAGGAAATTTATGGACCAGAGTAGGATACGCAATTTTTGCATAATTGCGCACATTGACCATGGCAAGTCTACATTGGCTGACAGGTTGTTGGAATTAACTGGCACTATCCTAAAGCGCGATATGAAAGCCCAGGTATTGGACCGCATGGACTTGGAGCGCGAAAAAGGCATAACTATCAAGCTTGCCCCGGTTCGCATGGAGTACAAGGGCTACGAACTGAATCTTATAGATACACCCGGACACGTCGACTTCAGTTACGAAGTCTCGCGTAGCCTAGAGGCGTGCGAAGGGGCGCTACTGGTTGTAGATGCATCCCAGGGTATCCAAGCCCAGACTTTGGCAAATGTGTACCTGGCCATGGCGGCAGACCTGCGTATCATACCGGTCATGAACAAAATTGACCTGCCAGCGGCAGACATTGAAAAAGTCGGTGCCGAAATAGTCAGCCTACTCGGCTGCAAGTTCGAAGATATATTGCAAATTTCCGCCAAGACTGGCAAAGGCGTAGAGCACGTCCTAGAAAAAATAGTCAGTGAAGTCCCTGCACCAAAGGTGTCAGACCGGCCGGAAACCCGCGCCCTTATATTTGATAGCTACTATGACGATTATCGTGGCGTTATCCTCTACATCCGTGTGTTCGATGGGGAGATAAGTAAAAATTCACAAATAAAGATGATGGCTACCAGCGCGACAGGCATAGCGCTCGAGGTCGGCGCCCTTAAGCCCGACATGACAGCTGGCCACTCGCTAAAAGCCGGTGAAATCGGCTACATAGTAACAAACCTCAAAACCACGCGTGATGCCAAAGTAGGTGACACCATAACACTTGCTACTAATCCAGCCAGCGAGCCATTGCCGGGTTATAAAGATGTGCAGCCATTTGTATATGCCGGCTTTTTCCCAGAAAGCAACGAATATTACCAGGAGCTCAAAGATGCCATTGAAAAGCTATCCCTCAGCGATAGTGCGCTGCAGTTTGCGCCGGAAAACTCACCTGTACTAGGCTTTGGCGTACGCATAGGTTTCCTGGGCTTGCTTCACATGGATATTATCCGTGAGCGGCTAGAGCGGGAATATAACCTTGAGCTAGTAGTAACTAATCCATCTACCGATTATCAAGTAAGCCTACTGAATGGTGACGAACTAGATATCAAGTCCGCATCGGATTTACCTGACCCAGCCAAGATAAAAGAAATCCGAGAACCGTGGATAAAGGGTGAGATAGTCGTACCTAAAGATTATGTAGGCCCGGTTATCCAGCTTATATCAAGCAAGCGCGGCTTACAAAACAACCTGAGTTATATGGAAGACCGCGCATTAGTCGCCTTCGAAGCCCCTCTGGCTAACCTCCTAACAGATTTTTACGACCAACTCAAAAGCATTACCAGCGGTTACGGCTCCTTTAACTACGAATTAGATAACTACCGCGCCGAAGACTTAGTGCGCTTAGACTTTTATGTGGCCGGCGAAATGGTCAGCTCACTCAGTATCATGGTGCACCGCAGCGAAAGCCAAAGGCTTGGTCGCGAAATAGTCGAAAAGCTAAAGGAAGTCATACCACGCCAGAACTTCCAGGTTGCCCTGCAGGCAGCCATAGGTGGCAAGTTCATAGCCCGTGAAGACCTTAGCGCCTACCGGAAAGATGTAACCACTGGCCTATACGGCGGCGACGTAAGCCGAAAAAAGAAAGTCCTAGCCAAACAAGCCAAAGGAAAGAAAAGGATGAAAAGATTTGGAAAAGTTGACATTCCGGCCGAGGCTTTTACGGTAATGTTAAGGCGTGACTAGCGGTAGCAAGGCCGGTAAAGCACTGTGGTACAATACCGCTATTAGGTTGGCAAATGAAAAACGCGGACATTAAACAGCTTTGGCTAGCACTTGTGCCATCCTGGTTGAGTGGACTTGTCACTGGGCTGGCTAGCATGGCCATTGTTATATGGACTGTTGTTATATCCCACTTT
>DASSKV010000057.1:0-7182 GCA_035690125.1 Saccharimonadales bacterium (SeqCode)
TTAACGGTGATTTTTTTATCGATAATTCTGCAAAAGTTCACACCCCTAATTTGAGCTCGATCTACAGATTAGGAACAAATAAAAACGGCTCTGGTGGAGCCGATTTTAACAAAATGGTGGAGCTGGTGGGTACTGCCCCCACGTCCGTCGGTTTATCTTGGTTAGTCTTCTACAGGCTTAGACCGTTCAAGTGTCTTAGGCAATTGGATTAGAGCGGACAAGAAACCAACTGCAGCAGTCCAAAGTCTTAGCAACTAGCTAGGACAGTTCTAGTTGAGCGTCCAGAAGATATAAAACGCTTCTGCGCTATCTGAAGTCACGCATGGCGTTGCTTTCGGATATTAAGCGAAAGCTGGTGCGAATACTGGCATGCGGAACATGCTAGCAACGCGGTCAACAAACTTTGCAGTTATTGAGTTTTGCCTATACGCTGACAAGCGACCTGCTGACATAACCGATAAAGTCCAACGTCGAGCTTAAAATTCAGCCCCGTGACAGGCTATTATACAGAAAACAGGGGTAAATTTCAATCCCCTCATGTTTTAATATCTATTATGAACGAGGATGACCAGGCGGAACTACCTTGCAAGGATAAGCTGGCGTTTGACACATTGAAGCAGGCAGAAGCGGCGGCAAATGTGGCCGCCTACCAGCGGGGCTTAAAGCTAAAAACGTACTTTTGCCGCCACTGTGAGCTGTGGCACCTGAGTAGTGCGTAATTCGTTACGGTTTGGCTACGTGGAAGTTGGAGACACCGTCGCCGGTGACTTGGCCAGATGAGTCGCTGGTGAAGGTGTAGAGCGGCATACCCTTGTAGGCATACTGCTTGCCGCCGTCGGAGCGGGTTATGACCGTTACGTTTGCTGGCAGGCTGGCTGGGGCGTTGCTGGCATCGTAAATGGGCCAGCTGTACAGGCAGCTACCGGTACAGTTGCTAACGCCCGTTTTGTCAGCGCCGTACGTATAGAGCGCGTTGCCATTACTGTCAGCTAGGTACTGGCCTACGTTGGTGGCCGTCTTAGTTTGGACGATGCTGGTGCTGGTTTGGGTTTTCGGTTTGTTTGTTTGGGTTGTTGTGCCGTACGAATTAGATGCGGTGCTAGATGAGTTGCGTGTGACCGCGTAGATTATTACGGCTGCCGCGATAACTACTATCACACCAATTGTTGCCCATGTCCCTTTACGCATAATGTACCTCCTAGTTGTAGCTACAATTATACGCCTAAAGTCTATGGCTGTAGGTCGGCGAGCAAGCCTAGCAGGATTTCCTGCTGGCGAGGGCTTAGGTGGCCAGTAAGGGAACGGTGGTAAGTAGCCAGCGACTGGGCGGCCGCCTCGCAAACCCGTTCGCCCTTTGGCGTTAGCTCGGTGAGGTGTTCACGGCGGTTGGCCGGGTTTTTGCGGCTGGTTATCATACCTTTTGCCAGTAGCAGCTTTACCTGGCGGCTCACGCTAGCTTCTGTTTGACCAAGTTCTACCGCTATGGCTCGCTGCTGTAAGCGAGGGTTTTCAGCTACAGATGCCAAGATCTTATATTGGCTAAGGCCAATGCCAAGGCGCTCCTGGAGTATTTGGTCGCTTTCGCGGGCGAGCAGGGCGGATAGGTTGTGTAGCTTTTGGGCAAGAGCGTGGGAGTTGTCCATACCTACCATAAGCGTAATGCTACATACTTAACATGTCAAGCATTGTACGCCCGGTACAGGGCGTACCACTGCTCAAGGCTAAGTGTTTGGGCACGGACTGTCGGCTCGATACCAGCGGCGGTCAGAAGGGAAGTGGCCTGTTCCCTGCTACTGTGTAGTCCCCCGCTCAAGGAGTTTTGCAAGGTTTTGCGTTTTTGTGAAAAACCAGCCTTAACCAGCCGGAAAAATACCTTTTCATCCACGTCTGGAAACAGCGGTTCGGGGCGCCTGTGTAGTATAAGTATCTGCGAATCCACCTTGGGCGGAGGCGTAAAAAGCTCTGCCGGCACTTCACTGCCCGTGCGGACATCCCAATAGTACTGGGCCGTCACGCCCAATATGGACATAGCACCCGGCTTGGCCGCAACCCGCTCCGCGACTTCCTTTTGCACCAGCAACACCGCAACCGCCGGCGGGTTGTTCGTTTCGGACAATACCCGGATGAGGTTGCTCGTAAGGTAGTACGGGATATTGGCCACTACCTTGTAGCCTGGTGGCAGCTGCGTAAAATCCAAGCCTAGTATGTCTTGCTGCAATACTTGAAGGTTATCTGCCGGTACCCTTCCAGGCAGTTCATCTGCCAGTTTGGCGTCAAACTCTACAGCCACTACTTGCCCTGCCCTTTTTACCAATAAATCCGTAAGGGTTCCGAGCCCAGGGCCAATCTCTAGTACCGTGTCCCTGGCTTCGACGCCGGCAGCTTGGCACATAGCCTCCAGGCTAGCACTGTCAGTCAGCCAGTGCTGCCCCAAACTCTTCTTAGCAAACGGCAAATCCATCACCATATTGTAGCAATGTTTCAGGAAGGAGCAGCCAAAGGTAGGCGAGAAGAGTAGCTCCTACCAATAATGGTGGTTCACCCAGAAATAGTAAGCGTTTGCCCAGCTACCATAGCGCGCCGAAGCGTATCCACTGCACCAACGCAGTTGCGTAACTGGGTTTGTCTGCCAGTCACTGCCGGCGGTGGCCATCTTGTAGCCTGGCGTTGCCTGGCAAAGGCCATAGCCGTTAGGGGTCATGGGGTCATCGGGTGGCGACGGACAGTAGTGTTCGCCCTGCGCTTTGGTTGGGCACCAGCCAGATTCATGGCTAACAATGTAGTCGACATAGTCGTAGTCACCCGGGCTTATGCCAGCTAGCGCCATGTCGCCTTTTATACCCTGCAAGTTTATACCCTGGACTACTATCTGGGTAACCGGCTGCTGCGTAACCACAGTCTGGATAGGAGTGCGGCTGACTTCAAGGCCGTTCTGCAAGTTTACTTGGTAGGTTATAACCTGTTGTCCGGGCGAACCTTGCTGGCGGATAGCACTTGTCCCATATGCCAAGCTATTGTCCTGTATTACCTGTACGGGCATCGCAATCGGCTGGGTCACAGACTCTATCTTTACGCCATTGCGGGTTATAAAGATTTGCTGGCCAGGGGTAATAGGCGTTGTTACGGCAGGAGTGACTTGGTCGTCCTTTGCCAGGTGGATGCTCTTCTCTTTGAGCAGCTGGCCAACGGTTACAGCGTGGGTACGCATAGTTATAGGCGAACCGTACAGGTTTACGTTTATGGGTGTTGCCCGGTCTATGACCACCTGTTGCCCTATAGCGCCGTCCGCCAAGAAATCCTGCACCGGGTCTGTCGTAACAGTATCCTCTGGGTATACGTTTACACCGTTCTGCTTGGCTATACTGCGTGGGGTAGTGGCGGCGCTAAAGGTAAAGCTCTTTTGGCTTCCATCCACAATCTCCACTGGTAAGGCGCGGTATATATTTATACGGAAGTCATCCTGCTTTATGGGCGTTGTAAGCGCGGGCTCTACGACGTCTCCCTGGTTTAGGGTTAAGTTTAGCTTTTTCAGCAACGCCCCTACGGTCGGCTCTATACTTGGTACCGTCTGCTGCATATGGTCATGGGATATTATGACTACCCGGGCATCGTGCGCTGGCGGGTTGGGACGGATGAATAACAGGTAGCCTGCCAGGCTCAAAACCACCAGGAAAAAGAACGCAAAAAAAGGCACCGCAAACGGGTGGCGGCTCATAACTTTGACGTTGCCGATATGCCTACGCCTAGCGCGGGCATAATGTAGTCGATATCGCTTGAATTTGCGTTGCATACAAAATGGCCGAAGATCTCGGTACCCTATACTCCCTAGTCCCTCTGCCTTACTACTATTTTAGCAATAAGCCATAGTTCCCCCAAGCGTAAGCAAAGCTGTTTATAATTTTTCTAATGGCGCGAAACTGATGTTGAGTTTACGGGTGCCCTTTCCCTTGAAGTATATGGTTGCAGTGTCGCCTTCTACCTCTAGTACCGTCCCCATGCCAAACAGTTTGTGCCGCACGCCGTCGCCCTCGTTGAGGTCTGGTACATAGCGCAGCTCGTTGTCATCGGACTTAGCGGCCATATCATTCGTTGCGCCAAAGGAAGGCTGCGTGTCGTACCCACTACCGAAAGTGGCGTTATCGGCAACAGCCTGGAACTCGGAATCTATTTCGGACAGGAAGCGGCTTGGCGGGTTGTGCTGTACCCCACCGTATAACAAGCGGCTAGTAGCATATACCATATATAGCTCTTCTTTGGCGCGGGTCATGCCCACGTAGCACAGCCGGCGCTCCTCTTCCATTTCGCTTTGGTCGTACAGCGCCCTGCTGTGCGGAAATATAGTTTCCTCCATTCCGGCCATAAAGACCACCGGGAACTCCAGCCCCTTGGCAGCATGCAAAGTCATGAGCGTCACGGCATCGTTGCCAAAATCGGCGCTGTCTAGGTCACTTACTAGGCTTACCTCTTCCAAAAAGCCTTCTAATCCTACATCTTGGTACTCTTGGGCTACACTTAACAATTCCTTGACGTTTTCCTGGCGGGCTTCCCCCTGGGGAGTGCCGTCGTCCAGGTAGCGTAGGTAGTCTATGCGGCGCAACAGTGAATCTATTAGGCTAGCTACGGGCGTTTCGTCTATCAGCCTGCGTACACTAGCGAGCGTGTCGCCTAGCTCGGCAAAGCTTTTGCGGGCTTTAGGTGTCAGGTCATCGCACTCGCTTACCTGCGTCAGGGCTTGTAGCATAGTCAGGCCGCTCACCTGCTTCCAGCCAAAGAAGTTCTGCAGGCTCTTTGCGCCAATGCCGCGGGTCGGCACATTCACTATGCGCTCGAAGCTCACGCGGTCTTCGGGCTGGAATATGACGCGTAGGTACGCTACGACGTCCTTGATTTCTTTGCGGTCATAAAAGCGCTGGCCGCCAACTATACGGTACGGTATGCCGTAGTGCACAAAAGCTTCTTCTACGCTACGGCTCTGGGCGTTCGTACGGTAAAGCACAGCATAGTCTTTGTACCACCTGCGGCCACTGTCTATACCATTGCGAACACGGCGGATGATGGCTTCGGCCTCGACCCGTTCATTGCCAACCTGCAGCATTTGCACCGGCAATCCGTCGCCGGCGTCCGTCCAAAGCCGCTTGTCACTACGCTGCATGTTTTTGGTAATTATGGCGTGTGCGGCATCTAGGATGTGCTTGGTGCTGCGGTAGTTTTGCTCCAGTTTAATAATGGTGCAGTCTTTGTAATCTTTTTCGAAGTTGAGAATGTTGCGGAAATCGGCCCCGCGCCAGCTGTATATGCTTTGCCAGTCGTCGCCCACCACGGCAATGTTGCGGCTGGGGTTCGTGAGCAGTTTAACCAGCTTGTACTGCGCGGCGTTGGTGTCCTGGTATTCATCTATCATGATGTACTTAAACTGCTGCTGCCACTTTTCGCGCACAGCCTGGTGGTTTTGCATCAGGCTCACCGTGCGGTTTATAAGGTCATCGAAGTCCAGAGCGCTAGCTTCCTTAAGTGACCGTTCATACAGCGGGTACACCTGTGCCGTAGCTTTCTGGGCCGGGCTAGCGGCATTACCGCTGTAATCCGCAGGGCTAACCATTTCGTTCTTGGCACTGCTAATGAGTCCGGCAATGGTACGTGGCGGAAAAGCCTTTTCGTCTATCATCAGCTGCTTAGTTGCCTGCTTTACCGCCGCCAGCCGGTCGGACTCGTCAAAGATCACAAAACTACGTGGTATACCTACATGCTCGCCGTCCTGCCGAAGCAGCCGTACGCATATGCCATGGAAGGTACCCATGTAGGGCATAAAGCCCCTGTTTTCGGCGTTTTGGCCAAGCAAGTGCGCTACCCGCTCGCGCATTTCTTTGGCGGCCTTATTCGTAAACGTAACGGCTAAAATGTTATAGGGAGTAGCCCTGTTGGATGCTATGAGGTAGGCTATACGGTGCGTAAGTGTTTTGGTCTTGCCACTACCCGCCCCAGCCTGAATAAGCAGCGGCCCTTCGGTAGTTTCCACTGCCCGCCGCTGCTCCGGGTTCAACCCAACAAGTAAGTCTTCTAACACCTATATATTCTAGCAAACAAAGCGGCCGAGTTATTTGGCTACATTAGTGGAAAGCAGGATGGTGCGGGCTTGTTGGTATTCGGTTGAGTGTAGGTATTTTTGGGCGTCGGCGACACTATCGAACTTGGCTACGCCACTGGCTACTCTAACTACTGTGATGGCGAAGTAGTTTTGGCTCTTGCCGTCCACGCCCGTAAAGCTTTGTTGGTCGGTCTGTATGGTTTGGCCGGCTTTTACTGAGTGGTCATCGCCAAGCGATGAAACCAGGTTGATTTTGCCGCTGCCGTCAGTGTATATAAGATCGCGCAGGTAGACGTCGCCGCTTATTTTGTGGGTTAGCTTTTGGTAGTACACGGCTTTTACCGTTAGGGAGTTTGCCGGGCTGGTAACCGGCAGGCTTAAGAATATGACGTTCACGTCGCCTAGCGAAGAAGTACTGGGCGTGCCGGGGCTTAGTGAAACTGTGTCACGGTCAACAGTACCGGTACTGTTAAGCTGCCAATCTTCGGGGTAACGGAAGCTTAGCTTGGAAGCCGGCGCAGTAAATGTCTTATTAACCTTCCGGGGCGCACTTACTGCTGGGGTGTTAGCTACGGGCTGCTTGAAAAAGTGCGTCACGGGCTTTAGGCCACCAAACTGGATAAGCCCGGCATCAAGCGCAACGTCTACCCAAGCTGCAGCTAACAGCAATATAAGCAAAGCGCCAAGGATTACAAAGTGTTTGGTCTTGCGGCTTTCGGTCGTTTCGATAGGCAGATAATATTCATGGCCGTCGGCTAGCTTTTGGATGGCCGCAGCGTGCTCCGCTGCCAGACGCTCCGCTTCCTTGGCGGCAGCATCGGGGTCAGACTTGGCCTGCTCTGGAACATCGTCTTCACCGTCTTTGTCCTCGTCTTTGGCTTCTGCAGGTTCTTCGCTTGGTTCTTCGTCTATTTTTTCAGTTTCTTCTTCCGGTTTTGTTGGAGGCGTCTTGTCTTCGGCGGGCGCCAGCTCTTCCTCGGGCTGCTCCTCTGCCGCTGGCTCTGGCGTAGCTGGCTTTACATCGACGTTTTCTGCTACTTCTGGGGCACCTACTGCCTCTTCGGTAGCTGCAGGCACGGGCATCTCTGCTGCTGCTA
>DASSKV010000058.1:0-2807 GCA_035690125.1 Saccharimonadales bacterium (SeqCode)
GTAGATGTCGAACGCTTACTATCCGGCCTGCGTGAATCGGGAGCCATGAAGAACACTATAGTTGTAATGGCCGATATATTTGATTCGTTAACCCAGTCTTACCTTGCCCCTTATGCTGCTTGTGCCATGGCTGAATACCTCTGGTACAACAACGAGGATGCCATAATTATCTACGACGACCTTACCAGCCACGCCGAGGCGTACCGACAGTTATCGCTTCTACAAGAGGTAGACCCCGGCCGCGATAGTTACCCGGGCGACATGTTCTATGCCCACTCTTCACTTCTTGAGCGTGCCGGCAAACTCCTTAAAAGCGGCAAGACGCTAACAGCCTTACCGGTTGTTATCACCCCCAACGACGACATTACTGCTTACCTCTCCACCAGTATCATGTCCATTACCGACGGACAGATAATATTTGACCTTGGTGTGTTCCGCCAGGGTATCCGCCCAGCCGTAAACGCCGGGTTGTCTGTGTCACGCGTTGGCGGCCAAGCACAGACAGTACGCCAAAAAAGGCTCTCAGGCACGTTATTCCAAAGGCTCGCCAAATACCACCAAGCCGAGGAGTTCTCACACTTTGGTTCAAGCCTCAGCAAGGATGCCACTATCGACCTCAAAGTAGGTAAACAAATATATGAGGCCTTACAGCAGCCAGCCGAAGAACGCCACTCCCTGACTACACAACAATTATTCCTGGAAACTATCCTGCTGGGCGGTGGTACAACCGAAATAGACATACCGGCCCTCAAGAAATCAGCAGAAGAGCTAAGCCACAAGGTCAAAAGCGAAGAAGACTTCGACCGTTACGAGGCAGAACTGCTCAAAAAGCATGGTCGCAAAATACTTGAAGAGACCAAACCAGATGAAGCGGCTAAGCCCGAGGAGAATCCAGCCCAAGGGAAACCGGATGACAAGGCCGGCAACGATAAGGCCAAGGACAAAGAGAAAGAAAAGGTGGCCAAATGAGACGTGCTAGCGCCATCGAAAAGGAGTCACAGCAGATAGAAACGGTTGAAGACCTGACTGGTGTTTTCGAGTCTATAGCCAGTACACAGATTGCCAAAATAAAAGGCAAGGTCGAGATGTCCAAACAATTTTTCCAGTTACTGTGGCAGCGTTACAGCGCAATCCGGGTTGATCCAAATTCGCGTATAACCAACCGCGACTTCGGTGAAGACGGAACAAAAAAAGTATTCATAATGATTTCTGCCGAGGCTGGGCTGAGTGGCGACATAGACGAACGGCTCATAGAAACTATGTTGCGCGACTATGAACAAAAAAATACAGACATCGTGGTGCTCGGCACCCATGGCGCCACCCAGCTTACGCAACGCGGCATACCATTCATACGCTTTTTCCAAGTGCCGGAAAGTGAAAGCTACATTGACGTTAGCCCAGTTATACAAGCCGTTATGCCCTACTCAAGTATCATCATCTATTACGAAGAGTACGTATCGCTCGGTGTGCAGGAAATAAAAAAGATGGACCTTATATCGCACATGCGGGCACTGAGCGAGAATGCCGACGAAGATATCATAACCGACAAAGATACAATATTTGAGCCGTCGATAGAAGAGATTGCCGACCAAATGGAAATGACCATGATGAACCTCGCGCTTAGCCAAGCCATACTGGAATCAAGCCTGGCACAGGATGCCAGCCGTTTCAACGCCATGGCCGTAGCAAAAAAACGCGCAATAGACCTTTTAGGGTTTTACAAGCTAGAGTTCCACCGGGCTAAGCGCAGTGAAAGCGACCGGCGGATGCGTGAAGTCATGGTAAGCTTAAAGAAGAAAAAGCGGCACACCGCGGGGTTATCGTGAAAACTAAAATAGCAACTGCTACCAGTGAAAAAATCGGGGTTATACAGGGCCTGCGTGGGCTGATGGTTGAAGTACTGTTAGTTGGCGAACGGCCCGAAGAAAAGGAACTGTTGATAGTCGAAGACCACCCGGAAGTATTCCTAGAGGTTAGCTTTTTCCGTGCCGATACCGCCATATGCCTTAACCTAACCAATAGCCAAGTGCTGCGCTGCGGCCTCAAAGTGTACCGCAGCCACAAGAAAGTTACGGTGCCCGTCGGCCCTAAGACTCTGGGCCGGGTTTTTAACGCCCTAGGCGAGCCGCTCGACGAAGGCGAAGACATCGGCGAGAACCGCCGCGCCATCCACGAAGCAACGGGAACTAAAAGCTACAACAGCAACCGCGAAATGGAGTTGCTGGAAACAGGGCTTAAAGTTATTGACTTCCTTACCCCATTCGTTAAAGGCCGTAAGATTGGTATCGTTGGTGGTGCCGGTGTCGGCAAGACTGTGTTGACCATGGAACTGATACACAATGTCTCGCGCAGCGAAAAAAGCCTGAGTATTTACTGCGGTGTCGGTGAGCGCATCCGTGAAGGTAACGAACTATATCTTACACTCAAGGAAACCGAAGTACTTAAACATGCGGTGATGTTCTTCGGCCAGATGGACAGTACGCCAGCCATACGTAGCATGGTGGGCCCGGCTGCCGCTACTGCTGCCGAATACTTCCGTGACGAAGAAGGCCGCGACATATTGTTCTTCGTGGACAACATATACCGTCACATCCAGGCACTAACCGAGCTGTCTACCAACCTTGGGCTCATACCATCCGAAGGTGGTTACGCACCAAATGTCTTTGCCGAGCTGCGCCGCCTGCAGGACCGCCTTAGCTCCACTGAAAAAGGCACCGTCACTAGCGTGCAAGCCGTGTATATCCCCGCCGACGACCTTTCAGACCCAGCCGTACAGTCCATATCACAGCAGCTGGACTCGGTGCTGG
>DASSKV010000059.1:0-11783 GCA_035690125.1 Saccharimonadales bacterium (SeqCode)
GCTATTGTCGGTTTCTTAGAATTTGGCATAGCTAGAGCGATGATTTAGTAACGCGGCCGCGGGCTTCGTTAGCGACCGTTTTTAGGAACTCCTCAAAGTTCATTTCGGGGTGGGCTGGTATGACCTCGATGTCTTTGCGTACCCGGGGTATCATCCGTTCCATACGCATTTCTTTCTCGCCTATCACCACTGTATATGGTACTTTCATGAGCTCAGCGGCTCGGATTTTCTTACCGACGGACTCGTTGCTGTTATCAACCACAAGGCGCAGACCGAGCTCTTTTGCCTGTTCGGCTATCTTGCCGGCAAACTCAACTGTCTTTTCCTCTTGGTTTACGGTTATGAGACGGATTTGCTCAGGCGCCAACCACACCGGGAACTTGCCGGCAGTGTGCTCTATATATACTGCCAGGAAACGCTCAATAGAACCGAGAAGCGCACAGTGGATCATGACTGGCTGGGCAGCATGGCCGTCTTCACCGGTGTATTCCAGCCCAAACCGTTCCGGCTGGACAAAGTCTAGCTGCACTGTTGCTACTTGGTGCTCTCTGCCCAATGCATCGGTAGCCATAAAGTCTATCTTGGGACCATAGAAGGCAGCTTCACCTGTTTCTTCGAAGTATTTCAGGTTGTTAGCAACAACTGCGTTCTTGAGCTGCTCCTGGGCGCTCAACCACAATTCGGGAGATCCCAGGTAAGCGTCACCATCGTCGCGGTAGCTTAGGCGCACGCGTAGTTCCATGCCAACTACGCTGTATAGTTCATTGGCAGCCTCGAGCAGATTATGTATCTCGTTTTCAATCTGGTCTTGGCGGCAAAACACATGGCTATCGTCTTGAGTAATTGAGCGGACGCGGTTAAGCCCGCCCAGCTCGCCAGTTTTTTCATCCCGGTAAACAGTTGTTGTCTCAAGGTAGCGCACCGGCAAATCACGGTAACTTCTAGGCTTGCTAGCATATATACGGGTATGATGCGGACAGTTCATGGGCTTAAGCACCAGTTCGTCGCTGGTTTCTTGGCTTTTTACCAGAAAAAGCTCATCGCCAAACTTCGCCCAGTGGCCACTTGCCTCATACAAATCCTTCTTGGTCATGTGCGGTATAAACACCTTTTCGAAGCCATGGCGAGTTCGCAGGCTGTTGCTAAACGTCGCCAGTTCCTCACGCAGTACAGTGCCACGCGGCGTAAACAGTGGTAGTCCCGAGCCGACCATGTCAGAGAATACGAATAAATCGAGTTCTTGGCCGAGTTTGCGGTGGTCCCGGGCCCTGGCTTCTTCCAGCATATGCAAATGTTGGTCTAGCTCTTCCTGGGTCGCAAAGGCTACCCCATATACCCGCTGCATCTGCGCATTCTTTTCGTTGCCGCGCCAGTATGCGCCGCTTACCCGCTGCAGTTTAAAGGCACCTACTTTGCCGGTAGACTCTACATGCGGACCTCGGCACAGGTCGGTAAAGTCACCATCTTTATAAAAGGACACGTTCTCTACGGCAGCCTCGCCCTCGGCTATGGTGCCAAGCTCAGCTGCATCCAGGTCTTTAGCAACAGTAGTTCCGGCCCGCTTCAGGTCGTTCAGCAGCTCTTCTTTATAGGACTGTCCATGTTCTTGAGACCAAGTAATAGCCTCGTCTATCGGCTTCTCTAGTCGCTCAAAAGGCCAGTTCTCATCAACAACCTTGTGCATTTCGGCTTCCAGCTTTTCAAAGTCATCTTCGCTGAGCTTGGTTTCACCCAGGTCAACATCGTAGTAAAAGCCGTTTTCAACCACTGGCCCCACGCCAAACTTGGCATCTGGGTAAAGGTGCTGGATTGCTGTCGCCATTATATGCGCCAGGCTGTGGCGCATTGCGTATAGTTGGTCGTTGTCTGACATACTGTCTCCTTTTAATTAAAAAGACGCCGATTCACCATTAGATAGTCTAATATTGAATCCGCGCCTCGGGCCCGATTGGTACGTCGCACAATCAGGCGGTTCCACCGAAACATTTCACTCTTGCCGCTTTGGTTAACGTACCTCTGTGGCCACTCCTACGAAGCTCCTCGGTTGGTTAGGCCGTCTCAACGCTTATCTACAGTATATCACCTCGGTATGTAGGCACTAAAAAAGGTTAAGTAATCTCGCAATGTTACTTAACCTTTTTCATTTGGATGAGGGAGAAACCTCTCCCAGAACCCACCTGTAGAAAGTACTATAGCAAGGTTAGTACTATAAGGCTAGTATATAAATGCTGTATTTCCTACACTTCCCCATGTGGATAAACAAAATTTTTTAATACCATGGGTGATATAGAGTTTTTCATCCCAATTCCTGCAACATCATATATGAGCTATTTGTGTAATTTAAAATACCTGAACAACTTGTTCAGGCATCTATTTGGTGGGCGATAGAGGATGACGCCTCGCTATTCCGTCGCTCTAGTGCTCGAAGCTAGCTTCTGCGCGCTTCACTCCTTACGAACCTCGCTCACCCTGTTCGCTAAGAGGTTCTCATACTAACCATATAAATAGTCCGGCTAAACCGGACTATTTATATGGTGGGCGATAGAGGATTCGAACCTCTCACCTCTTCCACGTCAAGGAAGCGCTCTAGCCAAATGAGCTAATCGCCCTAATGCTCCCAAAACTATACCGTATCCGCCCCTGTTAAGCAACATCCACACCCTTTTAATACAGCAAACGAGCGATATGCATGCAGCTTTCGGCATTACCATAAGCGGGTTGACAGGCTGCGGCTATTATTGACATGCAGCGTAGTTTTTTGCTAACATAGACCGGTTAAACAGGGATTACTGTGAGTAACACCAAAGCAAGCGCTTTGGATGAGTTCAAGTTGTTTTACGAGGAATTAACCTCGACAGCTTCATCCAACCGCATTCGCAGGTGGCGCGCAAGCACCACCGCAGCGGCAACCAATTAATTCGCAAAGTCGCAAAATACCCCGGGCCTCTAGGTTCGGGGTATTTTTAAACTCATAACCTTTCCACTTTTCCCTGACCGTTTTCCACTAGCATTTTAATTAGCGTTATGACAATATGTAGTCATGGTTTGCATACAATGTAGTGGCCCTACCCGCGTTTTCAACTCTAGGCTCAAAAAGCGCCTGAACCAAGTGTGGCGGCGGCGCGAATGCGAACACTGCGGACTTATTTTTACCTCTTTAGAGGAGATAGATTACAAAACTTCCCTAGCCGTCCGTGATGCCGATGGCCGCTTACAACCCTTTTCACGCGATAAACTGCTGCTAAGCCTGCACAAAAGCCTCCAGCACCGCCCTACGGCCCTTTCTGACGCTTCGGCGCTTACAGATACAGTTATAGCCCGTTTACTTAGCCAAACACAGCACAGCGCCATTAACGACCGAGGTATTGTGACTACTGCCTACTTGGTGCTTGCCCGCTTTGATACCGTAGCCAGTGTCCACTACCAAGCTTTTCACAAAATGAGTGACTAAACTTTAGCTTTTGTCGGGGTCAGCCTCGGTACTAGTGCGCTCGCCGCTTTCGCTTACGGTCGCCTTTTCTGTTACATCAAATTTACTCAGGTAGCGCTTGAACATCAGCCTGGTCTGGGAATTAAAGGCAGCAAGCGAGCCAAAACCTATGCTTGTAACAGGGGTAAGTGCCCACTGTAGGACCATCAGCAGCGAGCGGTGCCGCTTGTAACGGGCCGGCCGTGGCGGCAATGTGACTAAACATACATATATAGATGCCACAAGTCCCAGTATGCCGATACGCTGGATGCGGCTTACTATTAGCGGTAGCTCGTTTGCGGCCAGGCTCTGCGGGTGCAGTAACGGTGGTATAAATGCCGCTCCGAACACAAGTATCGTACCGGTCGCCCACGTAACGTGGCCCTCCAGTAGGGTCAGCCACTTTCCCCAAAGGTCGAAACGTGACATTTCATTCTTCTGAATAAATCCTTTGTAGCCTACGTAGGCAATGTCAGATGCGCCATAAGTCCAGCGTCGAAGCTGTATGAACTGCGCTTTTATGGTACGCAGGTAGCCGTCGGCAAGAACAGCATCCTGGTATATCGGTATGCTCAGGGGGTACACGCGGTAATCCCCGTCGTAACGGAAGTAGCTGCGCCAGAAGTGGTGGCCGTCCTCTACTATGGTTCGTTTGCTCCAATAGTCCATTTCTATAAGCGCCTGCATGCTCTGCGCATGGGCTGAAAAGTTGCGCGCCCGGTGCGCCCGTTGCGTCCCGACTATGTAAAACAAAGTGTTGCCGGTGGCTATGACCCGCATGAGCGTGGGCGCATCCCAAATGTTGTTCGTAAACATTGGCAGCGGCTGGAATGAGGCACGCAGCGGGTTGGGAACTATGCAATACAAGTAGCTCACAGCCGGCAAGTAACTGGGGTGGGGGCGATTGTCAGCGTCCAACGTCGTCACTAGTACCCGGGCGGGGTCTATCTTTTCTTTTTCTAGGTATTTCCGCAGCTCGTGCCCGGCGTAGCTGATGTTACTACCCTTACCGACTATTTCCCCAGGTATGTCTGCTGGGTGTTTGACTGCCATCGCATGGTGGAACTTATCCTTATATACATTTAGCAGTTCGGTTACACGCTCTTCTGCCTCTTGGCCGGCCCGCCCTTCGTAGGCAAGTACCAAAATTACCTTTTGCATGTCGTAGTTGCTTGCTAGCACTGACTGTATGGTAGGCTCTAGCACTTCCCGACTCTCATTCACCGTAGCAATAACTATGGCATGCATGAGCTCGCTCGGTTTTATCACTGCTGGGTTGGACTTTACACGCTGTAGGTTTTGGCGGTGCCAGGACGGCCGCTTAAACTTATCTGCCGTAGGGTGGCCGGAATCTACATCTGACAGCAAGCCGGCCCAGTTTAGCTTTATGTGCTGCTTCATTGTCCGGTAGCCACTGAGCGCCCGGGCACTATAGGCCAATGAGCGCACGAAGTAAACTAACAGGTACGCCAATATAAAGAACACGGCTAAAGTAACATTAATAAAGCTTAGGATGAGTGGCATTAGCAGTATCAGCCAGCTCAACGCGCCTGGCAATATCTCAAAAAACCTGTACCAACCATGCCGGTCTTTTTCGTAAGGGATCTCGATATCTGTCATATTAACTTAACGAAGAACAAGTAAGGCGTTGCTAACTATTATGGTCAAAACCAGCAGCAGCGTACCCAGCCCAAGTATAACGACTGCAAGCTGTCGGTGGACATGGTACGCCCGCATGCTGAGGATAACGTGAATCGCCAAAACAACCAGGGCAAAAGCGATAAAGCTAAGCAACCCTGTAACACTACCTGTTTTATAAGAGTTTATGCCTAGTACTGGCCGGTACTGCACTATATAGCCGCTGCCGTGGCCGGCACTTAAGCGCAAAAGAACAAATACGCTGGCCAAGAAGGCTAAAAAGGTATCAACGCTAAGCAAAAGTAGCACTAGGTGGTCATGAAAATACTTTTTTGGCGTCGCCATATACTGCTGTCCATTGTAACATCTATGATATCCATTTATTCAGTGTTGATTTTGATATAATGAGCTCTGATTTTGCCACCTTAGCTCAGTTGGCTAGAGCACCGCTTTCGTAAAGCGGGGGTCTGGGGTTCGAATCCCCAAGGTGGCTCCAGCACGCGGGTATCGTATAGTGGCTAATATGCGACCTTCCCAAGGTCGAGAGCTGGGTTCGATTCCCAGTACCCGCACCAGAGAGTTTGATGTTTTGCGGTTAGCAAAACCTATGCAGAAGCCGAGAAAGCCCTTCTATAGAATCAGAAGCTTTCCCGGCCTGAAGCTATATTCTCTCTACCCGCACCACACTATTACTCGGTTTTATCGGCAGCAAGAAGCTCTTGATACTTCTCTACTACCCCAAATGCTGTAGCTAAATTATTTAGGTGTTCCAATACTTGAAATTGGGCCATATCGTTATCAGTTGGGCCTACCTTTTCTACTTGAAAGTTCGCGATTTTAACTTCTGAGGGATTGCGGTATATAGTCTGCGTGGTGTGCTTAATATTAGGAGAAGTACTTTGAACCAGCAGGTTACCAGTACCCTTTTGATACATTTTTTGTACCTCGGTTTGGTCAGGCTCGCTAAAGAGTAGTGTGTGGCGCTCCTCCATAAACCGTTTTGCTACTTTGTTCTTCATGGTCACAGTTCTTAGACCTTCACTAGGCTCATCGGCCGAGAGAAGCAGCAGGTCAGTCCGTTTGTCGTTACTGCGTTTACCTATTATATAAAAGGGGCGCTGCCCGTCAGGATAAGCATACCAGTGCGAGTCATATCCTAAATGATCGGAATGCCACAACTGAGTTGCTTGTAAAAGCCGTACCGTATATGCGTCTTCAACTTCGAATTTGGACCCAAATAATTTTTTATGTGTATAAGCGTCTTTTGATTCGTACTTTTTTGCTTTAGGCAAGAGTGCAGAGAAGCTGTTAATAAACTCTTGATTCGCCTTACGCTGCGCGGTTTCTTCCCGCAGGCTTTCAATCTGAATGCTAGAAGTAGCAAGACTTCCTAAAAGCTTAGTGCGTATATCTTCATAAGCCGGAGCAAGAGCTTCATTGGTTATATCAAGAAGTTGTGAGGCTAATTCGCGGCTGTCTTTTTTCATGCCAGTTGTATTATAGCATAACCACTATCATTTTGCAAATTGTAAAGGGTTATGAGGTTGCTTCATCCGGCTCTTTTTGGTAGGTTCTTCGGGATTATCGTTACCCTACTGTTTACAATCGGCTTTTGTGCTTTTTGTACTCAAGCCACGTTAGACAGATAACAAATAGGTCAAAGATAGTCAAAAATAGTAGACCTGCGCCAAATTTATATGTCATGCGGTAGATTTGGTAGATGATAAACAGCCCTAGTACCACCATCATCCAGGGGTAAGCCCACAGTTTTTGCTTAAACAACGCGATGATGATTATTATTTTCACCAAGCCGTGTGACAGCAAGTAGAAGGCTGCAAACCAACGGCCGCCGTTAGTGAATTCATGTGAGGCATGCAGCAAATGGTTCGCGACAAAATCCTTTGGGTCAGTAGACAACTCATGCTGGGTCAACAGCTTAGTTATATGCCCGACAGTTGAAGGCGAAATCACCAAAAGTATAAGCCCGCCTATTATTTCTAGTGCTGAATCCAGCCCCTTTAGGATAAGGCTAATGTAGAAAGTCCTGTCGAGCGCGCTGCTATTATTCATAGTTTAACTATAACAAGGAACGCGCACCGACGCTTGCATCGAGCCATGACAAAATTTACGTATATCCATGTAGCGATAATGAGTAGCACTGGAGATGATTACGCCAGTATTTGGTACAGCTGACGTTCTGCTACTCTTCGTTAACAGAAACCGGCGCCCCATGTGGACGGTAACGGACTATCAGGGTAATCATAACTATGTAGTAGCCTACCCACAGGATATTTACGAGAATGTATGGTATGGATCGTATAGCCACCGCATACACTAGTGAGATTATTTGGGCAATAAACCAACTATTATAGGTGTACAGATTAAACTCATCCGAGTTTTTCATGCGTAAAAGCTGGCGTATTTGCGGTGCCGAGGCAACAACCGACGCTATAGTTGTAATGAGGTACAGGGTAACAATTATTCGCATATTTGTTTTTTAGCTTACAGATATACATTAGCACAAGTGCTATGTTTTGTCAACGGTGTTGCCGTGCGGCTTTCTGCCCTGCAGCCAGCGCTGGGTTGCTAGTATGGTCCATAAAGTAGCATTCAAAAACCCCATGCTAGCCGAGTACCACAGCGATAAACTTACATACACTACAACCGTAGCAAGCAAGAATATGACCGTGGTAATACTGGTACTTAGGTGTGGTTTGGACTTGCCAAAAACTGTCGGTACCAAGGCAATGTTAAAGCCCAAAATACTTACAGCCAAAATGGTATCTTGCCAGTGGTGCATGACAGTATGATACCAAATAAAAATACCGCCTTGTGGCGGCAGTTTATTTCTGGCGGGCCCGACCGGATTCGAACCGGCGATCTCCTCCGTGACAGGGAGGCGTGATAGGCCTCTTCACTACGAGCCCGTGCCATTAGTGACGCCAAAATTATGACGACAACAGGGGTAATCATAACAAGCAATAGGCTAAAAAGCAACTTACCACTATAAAAGAAACAACCATACTGTTTATGTTTGTAAGAATTTAGGCAGACAGGCCGCGATAGCACGAGCATAATTGCCTGCTTCGTCCTGTGCGGTGCCAAGCACCCGGGCCGAAGCACTTTGGCAAGCAGACAGAAATTGAGTTAAGGATACGTACACAAGATGGGCGGCGAGACTGTAACACCGGTGGTTTTTATAGTTTAGCCGCTCATCTTGTGTGTCAGGAGTACACACATTCGCGCAAGCGAAGGCATAGAAGCCGGATGAACAGGAAGGAACGGGTATGACGTCCAGAAGCAGGAAGGCGTTCTACGAGGACAGCCAGTCCTACGAAACAACAGGGCGCATCAGCTTCAGCCTGTACGACAATGACAGCTTCATCAGCACGCTGTCACCCGCCGAGCGGGACGCGTTTCGGGCTGACATCCACGCCAGCACGTCGCAGATCCCAACGCTCCTGAACACGATGTACGCCGAGCAGGACACCGACCTCATCCAGGCCAAGGAAGCCATCGAAGCCGTGAGCTCGGATGGCCGTTTCGGCATCGCCATGTCGTTCGACAACTTGAGTGAGAACATCCGCTACTCCCGCAGCGACCTCGAGGCTCACCTCACAGCTGTTATCAACCAGCTCCAGCTGGTCATGGCTGGCAGGCAAGCCGGGATCGTCACGGTGCCCAGCACCAAGCTGACCCAGCTCGAGCACGCCTTCGCGGCTACCTCAAGCGGCGCACCGAGCACCCAGCAAGACCAGTGGCAGCCCATGGGTGCCAGCGTTAGCGGTCCTGGCAGCGTCCAGCGCAGCGGACGCTAACTAGCGCCTGGGGTTAGGTAGTTATGGCAGGCAGCGAGTCTGAGAAGCCACACCTACCAGGTGTGTACCCTTCTCTTTCTCGTCTGCTTGCCATAACACCCTTAGGTACAAGTAGGTACAAGCATTTATTAGAACTTAATGTAGTCGTGGGCAGGCTGCTTGGCGCGCAGTGGGTCTATGTAAGTATGGATATCTTTAATGTTGATTTGGATGTGGGCAGCGTGGACTTTGTTACCTTGAACATCTATGAGCTTAACTATCTGTAGCGTCGAGCCTGTGTCGATTATGCCAGAGGTTTGGCCGGCCTGGAGCTTGAACAATTCATTAGTTACCTGCGGGGGGACATCCCTGGTAGAACGGTCTATAGGCGCGCCATACTGGCCGCCGTTCCCCTTGGTTGTTGCGTCGTCCGACATCTGCGAGGCCACAGTGCCAAAATCGGTGCCGCTCTGAACCTGTTGCAGGGCATTTTTGGCCCTTACCTGACTGTCTATATCCAACTTAGCCGCGACTTTTTGGCCAAGCATCTGGCTTTTAAGCTCACGTTTAAAGTCGTTTTCGCTCCAGCCCCAGAACTCACTCAGTACCGTATCAAAGACTTTATTGTTGCTGCCAAGACGGTTTTGCTGTTTTAGCAACTGCACTTCACTGTCTACATCTTGGGTGCTTACGCTCACATGGTTTTTGGCGGCCAGCTGTTTTACATATGCATCGTCTGTTACCCGCTGTAAAGCCTGTTGCTTGTAGCGTGCCAGTGCCCGCTTGCCCGACGCATCGCCAAAGTTCACGCGCTGCTGGGTTTCGTAATAGTGCATGTTACGGCGGAGTTCGAACAAGTAGCTTTCGTAGGACACCCACGATGGCCCAGCCTTAGCCACCGGGAACGGCAACACTCGGGTAACGTCGTACATAAACCCAGATGTCGACTGGAACTTATACAGCGCCAGGCCACAGTAGACCAAAAAGACAACTATGGCGGTAGCCAGCAACCAGGCAGAAACCGCGACTATACGGCGGCGGGAGTGTTGCAAGGGATAAATGTACTTGCGGGCGCTGCTAAGCACCTCCTCGCGATGTTCAGCAACGGTGTCGTTAGTTATGCGGGGTACCGCCTCTATAGCCTCTTCTGCACGCTCTTCTTGGCCCATGCGCCGCTTAAGCTGTCTGGGAATACGCTTGGGTAGTCTAGGCTTCTTCATCAATATCTTCGTCTTTATCCTGGGTATTTACAGATTGGTTACTACTGGGGTAAGGGTTGGTGTTAATCCCCTCTTCGCGCAGAATATTCAGGAGCTTCTTCTGGGTTTTGGCCGGATGGTGGATGTCGTGTATGACCATATCCCCCACATATGTCTGCATCTTTATTGTACCAAAACCCAGCAGCGTTTCTTGCAGGCCAGCTATCTCATAATTTACCGACTGTATCTGGCTTAACGATATGTCAGCAACCGCCCGGTGGAACAGTCCTTTCTGGGTTATCTGTATAAACCTTTGGTCCGTAATTATAAACACGCTGAAATGCCAGCCTATCCAGCTCGGGAAGAAAAGTAACAGCCCGAGGACCAGGCCAGCTGCTAACCCGCCAAAGAAGAAGCCAAAGCCCAAGGACGGCTTTACTGCCGCGGGTATTATACCTACCAGTGGCCCCAGCATACCCAGTACCAGGCCTTTGCGCATAACTATCGGGTGTTTGCGGAACACATATAACACCTCTTCATCATCGAACTGGTCTTCGAAATATTTGTGTTTAGGAGTCGCTTGAGCGGACGTTACCATAACCGTTATTGTACCAGGAGTTACTTTTTATTGCTTAATGCATAAGGTGGGCGCTATCCTGCCGCTGCGCGAGTGCATACAACCATTCTTGTCATAGTAAATGTCGTTCTGCGACCGTTCTATATAGTGGACAAGCAGAATTGTACCGGCAGCAACCAAGACCACTATGGCAATTATGACGGCAATACGTTTTTGCATCTGAAAATGCATAAGCAACATTGTAGCGGATTACCGGTGTAAACTCTATCTTGGTATACTTGGTTAACTGGTCCCCATAGTTCAATGGATAAAATAGCTCCGTCCTAAGGAGAAGCTCCAGGTTCGAATCCTGGTGGGGGCACCAATCATTTTGTTTTTATTTGCTGTTTGATAACCTGGTCGTTCTGGTCAAAGTAGAAGGTGGCTGTCACAAACTTGCCGGCTAGCACCTCAGGCAGCCAAAAAATGTCGTCAGCCCACATGTCCTTATAGGGTATATCTCTAAGCTTGAACCATTTTGGTGCCATTTCTTCTGTCTCTGTAGGTTCGCCTTTCCATTCGCGTGCCACATAGGCTTCTACATACAATTCGCTCACCGCACTGGATTCATGCAATATGAATTTCAAGCTTGCTACATGCTGCAGACTACTAGGCGTTACGCCAATCTCTTCTTGGCACTCACGAACGGCCGTCTGCTCTATGCTTTCACCGGGTTCTGGCTTACCGCCTACCCCGTTCCAGCGGCCAGCGCCAAAGCCGCGCTTTTTCATACCTAGCAGTATTTCGCCCTCCCTTAAAAGGAACAGGAGCGAGGCGGCTTGCTTCATGAACTATTAGCGTTCAAATTCTTCGTAGAGGTGAAGGTATTCACTCTTGTCGTACTCAAACAGCTCCTTGCTATCAAAGAAGTTGCTCACCTCCCTCTCGCCATTTGCCTTGCTGTCCGAAGCGTGGATAAGGTTACGGCCAACCCCAATGGCTAGGTCGCCACGGATGCTCCCTGGGGCTGCCTCGCGCGGGTTAGTAGCCCCTACTAAAGCACGGACAGTATTCACACATTCAAAACCCTCCCACGCCATAAGCACCACCGGTGAACTCTTCAT
>DASSKV010000060.1:0-2242 GCA_035690125.1 Saccharimonadales bacterium (SeqCode)
CCATCTTTCCATCAGCCAGTTGAAGCCGATGAGCATGAGAACAGCTGTGATCACGAAACCGACAACGATTGCCAAGCCGCGAAGTCGCTTACCGTGGGGTTGCCAGCGCACCATAAGGACGAACATCGTCACAATATAGAGGCCAGCGAACACCATCCAGCAAGTGAGATACGTGAGGCGGATTGACTGCGGTATAAAGAACACCGGAAACAGCCCAGCGTACACGACTCCCTTTGCGGCGTAGGCCACGACCTCAAGCCAGGGGCGGCGGCGTTCGTTGCGCATGTCTTCGTACTGCTTGAGAAGCTCGCGGTCGGCCTTGCGTCGGTTGATTCGATTGTTAAACAATTTAACCACCTTTTCGGACGGTCCTGCACAGCAGGTATGTTACAGAATTTCTGCAACGGTTTTGTATTATACAACTTTTACCTTTTTTTGCAACTATGATTCGAGAGAATATTCGAGGTAGGCGTTGATGAGGTCGTCTAAGTTGCCGTCTAGGACAGCGTCTACGTCGCTGGTTTCGTAACGGGTGCGGAGGTCTTTTACCTGCTTGTAGGGGTGTAGCACATAGGAGCGGATTTGGTTGCCCCAGGCTGCTTGTTCGTTCGGGCCTTTGAGCTCGCTAAGCTGTTCAGCGTGTTGCTCTAGTTGCAGTTGGGCTAGGCGGCCGCGGAGGATGGTCATGGCCGTTTCCCTGTTTTGAAGCTGGCTGCGCTCGTTCTGGATGGCAACGACTATGCCAGTTGGGTTGTGGGTAATACGCACTGCGCTGTCAGTGGTGTTGACGCTTTGGCCGCCGTGGCCGCCACTGCGGTAGACGTCTATTTTTAGGTCTTTCTCGTCAACTTCAACCTCACTTGGCTTATCAATCTTAGGTGATACCTCCGCCTTTGCAAAACTGGTCTGACGTAAATTGTCAGAGTTAAAGGGGCTTAAGCGCACCAGGCGGTGCACGCCGTGCTCGCCTTTGAGCTTGCCGTAGGCATAAGGGGCCTCTACCTCCAGGGTGACGCTCTTAAGGCCGGCTTCTTCGCCGACAGATTCATCAATAGTTTTGTACTTCCAGCCGTTCTTTTCGAAATACCGGACATACATGCGCAGCAACATTCCCGTCCAGTCCTGAGCGTCGGTACCGCCCGCCCCGGCCGAAAGTACCAAGATGGCATTATGGTCGTCAAAGGGGCCATTAAACTTGAGCTCACCCTTTAGTGAGTTGAACCTGTCTTGTAGCTCTTGCAGCTGCTGGGCCAGTTCGCCCTCCATAGCCGCATCTTCCATTTCAGTTAGTTCGTACAGGTCATCCGCAGCCTTTTGCAGGTCATGCCAAGGTGCACTCCGAGCTTCCAGTTCGGCTATGCGCTTCATTGTCGACTGCGCCGTTTCGGTGTCGCTCCAAAACTCTGGTTTTTGGCTGTGTGTACGCAGTTCGGCGAGCTCGCTGGTGAGCTGGTCTATTTTGAGCCGGCTGGCAGCATCGGCAATATCTGCCCGCAAACTTTCGGCAGAATCCAATAAGTGCTTGTCCATGGCTACACCTTTAAAAGCTCTCGGCTCCAGAGAGGCTTCAAATGCTGCTGCAGTTGCTGGGTGAATTCTTCTCCGCACCCGCCAAGCACGCCAAAGCCCCATATGCGGTCCGCAAACAGTTGCCGGGCAATAGTAACAATCTCATCCTTAGTTACGGCTTCTATACGTGCCGGTATCTGGTAGTAGTTTTCTATAACTTCGTCGAAGAAGTAGCGTCCGCTATAGCCGTTAGCCGTACCACCAACCGTCTGGGCGGAGCGCTGGAAACGGCCAAGGGCGTACTGCTTGGTCGTCTCTATTTCGTCCTCGTCTATTTCTCCCTCCATGACCATGTCAAGCTCACGTATGAGTATGTCAAACAGCGCCGGCGCGTTCTTGTCCGACACTTGCGCGCCAAACCACCAGTTACTGACATCGCGGGTTTGGGATAGGCCACTGTTCATGCCATAGACTAGGCCGCGTTCGCGTGCGGTACCGAGTATGCGGCTGTACAAGGTTTCAGTAAGCATGGTGTTTACCAGGTTCAGGGCGTCGGTTTCGGGGTCGCTCATGCGGCGCTTCATAAAAGTGTCGATGTAAAAGTACAGATTTTCGACTGAGTCGTTGTGAACATACACTGGCGCGCGCAGGCGCTGCGGGCGCTCGTGCGGCAAGGCAAAACGCTTGCCTGTTTTGGGTAGGTCTATGTTTTCGAATAAGTTCTGGATATGCT
>DASSKV010000061.1:0-8441 GCA_035690125.1 Saccharimonadales bacterium (SeqCode)
GCAAGTTTGTACGCCCGCTGGCCATTCACTTTTATTGCTGAGTAGGCTGGGGGTATTTGCTCGATTACACCAGTAAATTTAAGTAGCACGTTCTCAAGGTCTTCACGGCTCGGCTGAAGACCATCCACCTCTGTTATCATACCCTCTGGGTCGCCAGTGGTACTCACTTGCCCCAGGCGCATAGTTACCTCATACGTCTTGTCTGCCTTACTTAGCTTACCAGCCTTGCGTGTGTATTCTTTGCCAACCAGCAGCACTAAAAGTCCGGTTGCGAATGGGTCGAGCGTGCCGGTATGGCCAACTTTTGTATTCTTAGGCTTCTTGCCTTCGGCCGTAGCAACAATTTTGCGCACATAATTCACCACATCAAAACTCGTCCAGCCTGCCGGCTTATCTACTAATAAGATTCCTTGCACGAGTGCTATTGTACGCTACTTGCCTTGGGGACCACCGAACTGGAACGGTAACGGTGGTGGCACTGGTGGTATAGATGGGTCAGCCACTTGGCTAGTCTGCGTTGGCGATGGAGGCATGCTTGAGGGCAGCGGCATAGTTGGGGACGTTTCCATGCCCGGGTCAACCGCACCGAAAGCGGCCGGGTCGAAACTAGTGTCGACCGGCGCTAATGGAGTTTGTGGGCCAGGGGTGGTAAGGTCTATAGGTTGTGCGTTTAGTGCCTGTACTGGTTCTGGGGCTGCCGGCACTTCGCTTAGGGCCCTTTCCACTTCGTTACGGGCATTATCCAAGTGAGAGCTGCCCACCTCTTGCTCGAGCTGGCTAAGCGTTTCTTTTGGAACTTCGGGGACAGGAGGTGGGCTCTGCGGAGAAGGTGTTGTTTCTGCGGGCGGCGGATTCGGCGCTGCAAAGTTTGGCGGTGTCCAAGCTTGAGGTGCTGGCGGCTCGGGAGTTGGCGGAGGCATGGGTGGCATAGTAGGTGCAGGTTCGGGCATTCCTGGCGCTGCAGTTGGCTGTGGTGCACTAGAGTCGTGCGTAAGTAGAGGCGAAGCATCTTGTTTGGATGCAGTAAGCGGGTCTACCGATGGGTCGTAACCTTCCGGTTCCGAATTAGCCGTAAGCTGACCACCGAGCGTTGGCGGTTCTGTTATAAGCTTCGATGCGCTATCTTTGTTCACCAGGTGGCTTTCGGGCTCTTTGGCTTCCCTACCGATGTCAAATGTGCCGTCGTCCTTAAAGTCATCCTTGGGCTCTGGCTCTGGCTCTGGCCGTGGCTGGGCAGTTGGTTCTGGCAACTCTGGCATATTGTTTTCGGTGTGGCCGATTTCGAGCATGCCGTCACTTGATCCACTGGGTGTCTCCTGCGTTTTATCTTGCCCGCTGGGCTGTGAGGCATTGTCTGGCTTGCGCAAGTCAACAGCTGGCCCTTCCAGTTCGCTAGCTACTAGCTGTTGGTTGGCGCCAGCTTTCATAAGCTCTGCACTCACGCTCATGGTCTGCGGGGTAGTCTTTTCATTACTAAAGCGGGCTGTTTCGGCCACAATGCCCGTAAGGAGCGCGGTTGCTATCTGGTTGTCCATGAGGTTTTTATCGAGTTCGCGGCCCAGGTCTACCACCAGCTCGCAGAGGCTGCTAGATTGCGTGTCGTTCCAGTTTATATTGCCAAGGCCACCATTTGCAGTCGTATTGACTGTAGCCACAGTGGCATCATGCAGTATGCGGCCATGGCTAGTAATGGCGTTATCCAAGTCTTGTTGCTCTTTAACACCTAGCGCCACTACTACATCTACATTAAAATCACCCTGGCTAAACTCCAGGTCGTCGGCGCTTAAGCTAGTCCGGTAAGGGGTTATAAAGATTTTGACTATCTTATCTTCGACCTTGTAACGTAGCTTGTCGGCCTTACTTTTGTCGAGTGAGATGATAAAGTCACGAAGGCTGTCAGTGTTTTTCTCTAGGGTTTCCTCTGGTTTTAAGAACTCTAGTGTGGATGGCACCTCCCCGCTAAAAACAGCAGTAGCATGCTTGCCCTGCTTGTTCAGCATAAGCGTTAGGCCAATGCAAGCAGCCAGCTGATCCACCGAAGGGTTAGCACTAACTGTCACCAATACGTTGTTGGCGGTCTTGAGCCGTTCTACCAACTGCTGCTTAGGGGTAAGGTTATCCATGTTCAGTTTTTATTTTAATCTTCGTTCCTAACGTATCATAGTTGCTTATGCTTAGCAAGGGCTCCACCCCTTGCAATTACCATTTCACAATTATTTATGGGTGTTCATTGACTATTGTTTGGTAAATGAAAAATGGAAAAATAATTTGCGAACTGTAAAGCGTGAATTGTAAATTGCTTTGACACCTTTGACAAAGCGGCGCTACCCCTGTATAGTTTAGGGTCGATTAACTATCAAGTTCTAAGTAAAGGATAAATCAAAGCCTCATGCCTATTATCAAATCCGCCAAAAAACGTGTACGTACTGCTAACAAAGCTGCTGTGCGAAACTCTAAAACCAAGCGCACATTGCGCACTGCCCTAAAGGCCTTCGTAAAGAGCCCTTCTGCAAACAGCCACTCTGCCGCCCAAAGCAACGTAGACAAGGCAGTAAAGAAAGGCCTGGTCCACAAGAACAAAGCCGCCCGCATGAAGAAGAAGCTAGCCGCCCAGGCTAAAGCAGCCGGCGCTAAGCCTGCGGCCACTAAAAAGACTACCGCTAAGGTTGCAGCTAAGAAAACCACCGCCAAAAAACCAGCCACCAAAAAGCCTGCAGCTAAGAAAACCACCGCAAAGAAGTAATTACTTTGCGAGTTCGGGAAGAACCGGTAGTCCGGTTCTTTTTATATACTCATAGAAAGTATGTAGTGCTGCAAGGCTTCATCCGTATCAATGTTTTCGCGTTTGCTACGGATATCTATGTTAAGAAGGTCGGCTATCAACTTTTTCAGTTCACCCATGCTCATTTTGCGTGCTATGTTTACACTTTTTTGCACAACGAACGGACTAAGCCTAGCTTCCTTGGCTATTTCGGCTGGACTAAGGTCTCCAGCAGTTTTTATGATGGCCAAAACGTGTAGCTGCCAGGTTAGCATTGCAGTAATTTGGTGTGGTTCTACCTTAAGCGCACGTTGCTCTTGGTACAGCTGCAATGCCCGCTTAGTATTGCCAGCAAAGGCTGCTTCTAGTAGCTGGAATATGGTACTCTGAGGCGTCGTCTCTGTCAGCTCGTCAATGGACGCACGGGTAATTTTGAAGTCATGTATAAGTAATTTTTCTAGTTCATTTGCCAGTAGCTGCTGGTTTGCACCTACCCGTTCTATAAGGTAGCGTGCGTCGTTGCTACTAAGCGCGCCACCTTGCTCTTTTGCAGCCCGCTGTAGCCATGCTGCCAGACCATTTGTATCCATCTGTGAAAACTCGTGAAAAGCAGTCGCTTTCTTTAAGTGCTTGTAGTAGCTAAGGCGTTTATCCAGCTTGGGCTCCACGATAACTACGTCTGTAGTTTCCGGTACTTCGTTTAACAGCTTTTCGGCTTCCTCCACGAACTTTTTATTGGCGCTTGGAGCGCGTAGCACTACCATTTTTTTGTTCGCCAAAAACGGCAGGCTCGTTAATGCCTCTTGCATGCGCACATATTCTGCCTCTTCCCCGTCTAATCGTTCCAAACCCATATCGCCGTGCTCCGCTAGAAAGCCACCAACAAGCTTCCTTAGCTCCTGCTGCAGCGCGAATGCATTCTCTCCTGTCAGAGTAATTATCATGTATAGTTATTGTACCAATAGATTTGACTTTTGTTCGCCACGCTTGCGCTGTAAAGAAATTAACCGTGTCACCTCTGTTTCTCTGCTATACTTACAGATACTAAACTTATGTCCCAAGTTATCATTGTTTCCAACCGCTTACCCGTTAGCGTCAAGAAGGTTGACGGCAAACTTGAGTTTTCCCAGAGCATTGGCGGCCTGGCAACTGGACTTTCATCGTACGTAAAGAACCGTAAGAATATATGGATAGGCTGGCCTGGCATAGCCAGTGATGGCCTTACTAGTGATGACAAAGCTACGATATTGGCCGAACTGGCTAAGGAAAATTGTTACCCAGTGTTCCTAACCACAAAGCAGCTCGACGAGTTCTACAATGGTTACAGCAACAGTATGCTATGGCCACTGTTCCACAACATGCCTATGAGCCGCAACCCGCGGGAAAGCTGGTGGCGGACGTACCGCAACGTAAACAAACTGTTTGCAGAAGCAGTGCTTGCCCACACTCGCAGCAAGAACACCATATGGGTACACGACTATCAGTTGCTGCTATTGCCCGAAATGCTCCACACCGAACGCCCCAAGGATAACATAGGCTTTTTCTTACACATCCCCTTCCCTTCGCCCAAGACATTCCAAAAGCTCAAAGAGAACAAGAAACTGCTAAATGGCATGCTGGGTGCTGGCCTAGTGGGGCTACATACCGCCAGTTATACGGACAACTTCCTCGAAACCTGCCAGCAACAAGGACAAGTAGTAGTGCGTGACCAAGTAATACTGGAGGACCGCGTAGTTCGGGTAACCGACTTCCCTATGGGCATAGACACCGACAAGTATTCCCAAGCTATCAAGATGCGTGAAGTCAAAGTTGCCGTAAGCAAGTTCAAAAAGCGTTACCGCGGACGCAAAGTTATTGTGGCAGTTGACCGGTTAGACCCAACCAAGGGCCTGGTGGAACGCTTGCAAGCGTACCAGGAATTCCTAGACACCAACCCACAGTTCCACGGCAAAGTAGTCCTGGCCATGGTGGCAGCCCCGTCACGAACCGAAGTAGCAGCCTACCGTAACCTAAAAAAGAAGATGGACACACTAGTAAAGCAAATAAATAACTCCTACGGCTGGCCCAAATGGCAACCCATAGACTACATGGACGAGGGGTTACCGTTCGAGGAAGTAGCTGCGTTGTACCAAGTAGCCGACATTGCGTTCATCGCCCCGCTTAGGGACGGTATGAACCTTGTTGCTAAGGAGTACGTTGCCACCAAACGCAAGCGTGGAGTGTTAATACTGAGTGAAACTGCAGGCGCCGCCCAGGAACTCACCGAAGCCCTGTTAGTAGACCCCACGCGCCCAAACACATTGGTCGCAGCACTATCCCAAGCAATGAACATGAGGCCGCGCGAGTTACGGCGGCGTCTAAAGGCTATGCAGAAACAAATGGAAGGCCGCACCGTGCATGCATGGGCCGGCACCTTCATGAAAACGCTCGAAAAACCTATACGCATGCCGTCACCCCGAACACTTTCATTAAATGCTAAACGCGAAAACCAGCTAGTTGCCGCATACCGTTCAACTAACAAACGCCTAATACTACTGGATTATGACGGGGTGTTAGTGCCCTTGGCTTGGAACTTCAAAAAGGCAGCCCCAGCACCCAGCACCCTTAAAGTACTTACAAAGCTGGCGTCTGACCCTGCAAACGAAGTAGTGGTTGTTAGCGGGCGGACCCAGCAAAACCTTGATGAATGGTTTGATGACATACCAGTAAACTTAGTAGCCGAACATGGCGCCTTCATTAAAGACCCCGAGGGCAAATGGCACCGTACCAGGCATAAATCTACCGCCTGGAAGCGCCTTATCCGGCCAATTATGGAAAAATATGCAATGCGCACACCAGGTGCGGCTATAGAAGAAAAGGCTAACTCTCTTGTCTGGCACTACCGGCAATCCCCCCCGTACGAAGCCCAAAAGTACACCGTTATATTACGGAGGGTACTGCAATCGATAGTCCGCGATTACGACCTTGCAGTATATAGCGGTAATAAGATTCTGGAGGTAAAAGACCCGTCCGTGAGCAAGGCCGAAACTGTCCAGCGCTGGCTGAAGCGCAGCCATGACTTTGTACTGGCCATAGGCGATGACTACACCGATGAAGACATGTTTGCCGCCTTACCCGACCGGGCTTATAGCATAAAGGTCGGCCGCGGCCGGACCCACGCCCTGTACCGCCTAAAAACCTCGGCCGACGTCCAAAAACTGCTACAGCGGCTAGCCCGCTAAACGCTGACACTTAGGGCAGAGGTGCGTGCCACGGCCGGCTACACGGGTTTTAATAATCGTTGTGCCGCAGCGCGGGCACGGTAGCCCCTCTTTGCGGAAAACGTTAGCAAAGGTAAGGTATTTGCCACGCCTGCCTTCAGCGTCTACATAGTGCTGGTCGGTACTGCCGCCCTTGCTAATGCTTAGCTCCAGGACATCCCGGAGAGCGGTGTGTAATAGCTTGAACTTGGTATCCGGCAAGTCCCTAACAAGCGTGCTTGGGTGGATCTTGGCACCCCACAGGCTCTCATCCGCATATATGTTACCTACACCAGCTATCACGCTCTGGTCGAGCAGCGCAGCTTTGATGTTGGTATTCTTGCGTCTTTGCAGACGCTCCCGCATATCCTGCCAGGCAAAGTCAGCACTTAAGGGTTCTGGACCAACCTTTTTAAAGAAGTCCAGGTTAACAATCTCAGCTGTGGGCATCAGACGTACCCAGCCAAACTTGCGCTGGTCGTTAAAAAACAGTCTGCTGCCGTCAGTGAATTCAAAAGTTACTCTGGTTGACCTATCAGGCAGCTCGCCTACTAGTGAACCACTGGGGTGGCCGGCACCAAAGCGCACACCCTTGCCCCGAAAGACAAGCTGCCCTGTCATCTTGAGGTGGATGACTAGGGAGTATTTCGTAGACAGTCCTACTAGGAGCACCTTGGCACGGCGTCCAACCTCTACAATCTTGGAGCCTACCAAAAAGTGTCGGACATCTTCTGAAGCGTTAGGAAAACTCTTGGGCCAATCAAAATCAACAGACTTTACCTGCTTGCCTGGCAGTAGCCGTTGCAAGCCAATCTTAACGGTCTCAACCTCGGGTAGTTCGGGCATCTTACTATTGTAGCAACTTAAAACATTACACCCTGGACGGCCATTTCCCCTACGCGTGGGGTGGGTAACACAATATCAGATTCCGAGTGCCTGTTCTCTAAATCAAGCAGCATTATTCGCGCCTGGTCAGATAGCCAGCTGCCGTTATTGGTATCCCTTGCCTTCTTTAAGGCAAACTCAAGCGCTTTTGACTTACCTGGAGCCCTGACTACCGTGGGTGTCGTCCAATCAGAGTTTCGTGGGTCTATATCTTCCAGGAGTCCAGCTGCACAGTTAATGTGGACTGCGTTACGGATGGAGAATGTGTCGGTTATGGCATGTAATGCTATGAATGCGGCTCGGTGGTCGTCGAGCTTTTCAATTACCGGGGCTTGTTGTTCGTGCGCAGAACGATACATTTTGTAGTTTTACTGCTTATGACTATATCCCTAACTATTAGGGTGTCAAGTGGCACGGTATACTAGAGGCAATGGACAGCTTGTTCGATATACTAGGCGGCAAAGATTTTGATATGCCGGCCGAAGCCGCAGCTATAAAGCAATATATCCGCAATGAGTTTCACCAAGAGGTGGAAGTGACCGTACGTGAAAAGGACATAGTAATATCTGGCCGGGGCGCAGCCTTCATAAACACCCTACGCCTGCGAACCCCTGCCCTGAGGCGCGCCGCAAACACCACGAAACGTCTAACGTTCCGGATTGTTTAGCAGCTTCTCCAGCTCCATTTTTGCTTGTTCGAAGTTCTGGTACCAAATAGCATGCATCCCTGCATCCGTGGCGCCAGTGCAATGTCCTTCCGTATCATCTATGAACACGCAGGAGCTAGGTTCTATTTCGAGTTGCTCTGCGGCATGCCAATAGATTTCAGGATCCGGTTTCATATAGCCTGCGTCTCCTGACGTTGTCGTGACATCGAAGTACTTTTCTAGTTCTTCTTCACTAAAATAATGGTTTAGTCCACCAGAGACAACGTTACTCAAGACCGCTATTTTATAAGTCTTGCTCAGTTCGTTTATCCACGATAGAAGCGCGTCATTCTTAGAACCATCATCGTTGGAGATAAGTACGCCGAAGCAGTCGAAAATAATGGCTTTAACCATTAACTAATTATAAGCCAAGGAGATCGCTGGTGTTGTTGACTTGCTTATCGTAGTCAGGGACTTGGTTTTGGAACAGGCTTAAGACAAGTGAGGTCTTGCCCTTAAATGTGCTCGGCGCACTACCAGCACAGCTGGTAGACCAGTAGCGCTCTATGCTGTCACCGCCCTGCACTACCTCAAAAATATAGCGCTTGCCAAGTGGGCAATAGCCACGCTCGTCTTTGAGCGTTGACTGATCATTGCCCTCAGTGAAACCCGCGTGCTGCAAAGCCTTCAGGAACACGCCATAGGCACTTTCGCTCATAGGGTATGTTAGGTTCTTTTGCGAGTCGCCGTCGTAGCCCTTTATGACGTTAAGGGTAGTATTATCTTTGCCAACAGTTATTTGGATAGTGCGGTGGTTTTCGGGGGCATTTATAGTTTCGTCTATGGTTTCCCGGACGACAGTATCGGTAGTAGCGTAGCTTATAAGCGGTACTTTTGCCTGCGGTACTTT
>DASSKV010000062.1:0-5337 GCA_035690125.1 Saccharimonadales bacterium (SeqCode)
AGGCCGGCTTAAGGCTTAAGTCTAATATAGAACGCTTGGCAAGCAATGCAATCAAAAATGATTATAAAAAGGTAGCCCACCAGCTGGTTTGCTTGGCAAATGAATTTGGAGAGACCACTGAGCAAGGGGGAAAGGCAATAAGTGTGATTGGCGTGCCCTTGGAACCGGTGGATATGGCGGAGCAATTAAATATTTCAACAGAGATTGCCGACGCTGTACTGAGTAGCTTACACAACAATAAGCTTATAAATATAAAAGGTAAAACTATCGAAGTGCCGGACCTTGACCTGCTGAAAGACGCTTACTTGCGGTAGTTGAACTGGTACGCCCGGCAGGATTTGAACCTGCGACCTTCTGGTTCGAAGCCAGACACTCTAATCCACTGAGCTACGGGCGCGCGTTTGACGTATACTATCTTATCAGAGAAACACCAGAGGTAATAGTGAAGCCTATAACAACATTTGCGGAAGCGCGTACCGCGTTGCAGCCCTTGTACAATAACGCCCGTACAAAATATGACTTGACTGTGATGCGGCAGCTTATGGAGTATCTGGGCAATCCCCAGAACAACTTATGCGTATTCCACATTGCTGGTACCTCTGGAAAAACATCAACCGCTTACTATGTCGCCGCTTTGCTTAAGGCTAGCGGGTATAGTGTGGGGCTGACCGTTTCGCCTCATGTGGATGAGATAAATGAGCGGGTGCAGATAGGGCTGGTGCCCTTGCCGCAGGAGGAATTCTGTTACGAACTTACAATATTCATGGACCTAGTGAGGCAAAGCAAGCTTGCCCCGTCCTATTTTGAAGTCATGGTCGCATTTGCTTACTGGCTGTTTGCAAAAAAACACCTAGACTACGCGGTTGTCGAGGTCGGCTTGGGCGGCCTGCTTGATGGCACGAATGTAGTTGATAGAACAGACAAGGTCTGTGTAATTACAGATATTGGATTAGACCACACGGAAATACTGGGCGAAACGATAAGCGAGATAGCAAGCCAGAAGGCAGGCATAATCCAGCCTGAAAACGTTGTGTTCATGTATGAGCAGGACCCAGAGGCGGTAGGTGCGGTACAAAAAGCCTGTAACAAAAAGCACGCAGTACTGCACATAGCAAAAATTAGTGAAGCTATCGATGCTACAGAACTGCCGCTTTTCCAGCAGCACAACCTGGGCTTGGCAATTAAGGCAACAAGCTACGTTATGCAGCGCGACCATGGCACTACTATTACGGAAAAGCAGATTATGGAGGCAACGAACACGCACATACCAGCGCGCATGGAACGGTTTGCGCTAGGTGGTAAGGTGCTGGTGGTTGATGGTTCGCACAATGCGCAAAAACTGGGCACACTGGCCGAGAGCTTACATGCAGCGTATCCAGGCAAAGACATAGCAACTCTGGCCGCTTTTGTAGACGGCAATGATAGCCGCTGGCAAAGCGGTGCAGACGTGCTTATGGGTTTGTCCAAGCGGATTATTGTAACTTCGTTCCAGGCCAACCAGGACGTACCGAAAAAGTCGGTAGCCCCCGAAAAGGTCGCAGATTATATCGAGTCCAAGGGCTTTCATGTCATTGTCGTGGAGTCAAAACCCGCAGCTGCTTTAAGCCAGCTGCAAAACTCGCCTGAGCCCGTTCTCCTAGTGGCAGGGTCATTCTACTTGTTAAACAATGTCAGGCCATTGATAATAAAACAGTATGATTAGAGCTATTGCTGCCATTGATAACAAAAGAGGTATAGCCAATGACCGTGGTATACCGTGGCAGGGCAAGGTGCCGAGTGATACGGCATGGTTTCGCGATAACACCATGAGCGGCGGGCTGATTCTTATGGGGTACGGTACGTATACCGAATTTAGCAAGCCCTTGCATGGGCGTCAAAACTTCGTTGCAACGCACAGGCCTGTACCTTTACGTGAAGGCTTCACTAAAGTAACTGATGCCCGCAAGTTCCTAAAGGAAACAACCGAGGATGTGTGGAATATAGGGGGGGCGGTCTTGTTCGCAGAAACACTAGATATGAACGACGAGCTCTACTTGACCAAGCTGCAGGGCGATTTCCAGTGCACCAAATTCTTTCCCGAATATGATAATTTGTTCGAACTGGCAAGTGAATCCAAGCCTATTACAGAAAACGGCATTACGTTTACCTTTTGCGTGTACCGACGCAAATAAAAGCAAAAACCCCGTGTTGATACCGGGGTCTTTGCTACAGTTGGGTTCCTAGGCTTGGCCTACGTCGTTGTCCGGCGCCGCCCGCCCCCGTGGCTAGCCTGTCCACCTTTGCGCGCAATCTCGCGTTGCTTTTCTTTGCTCATAGCTGCAAATCCACGTTTACTCTTGCCACTATTAGTTGCCATTAACACCTCCTTGTTTAATTTAGTAAGCACCTTTACTGTACGCGCGGCCTGGTAGCATAAGCAGTGAGAAAACTAACAGCAATCCAGCCTGGGTTTGCTATGGGCTGGTAAGCTACAGTACGTAACGGTTGTGAAATAGTTAATAGTGGTTACCTTTTGGTTCCCGTATGCTTGTAGAGTACCAAGCTAAAGGAGGCAAGTATGTCCAGAGGTGACGAAACGAAATACCGCGAAGTCGAGCCATCTTACTTTGACTTTGGCAACCGCGGTAGGGGTTACGGCAGCGTAACTGCATAACAGTGGCAATCCGCAAATAAATTAATAACTTTCGGAGGTGTATATGAGTTTATTGGTATGGTTAATTTTAGGTGGGATTATCGGTTGGCTAGCAGCTAAGCTTATGGGCCGCGAAGAAGGTGTACTGGCTAGCATTGTCATCGGCATTATCGGTTCGTTTATAGGTGGGTTTGTTTCCCGCTTGTTTACCGGTGGTGACCAGTCAGCTTTGGCATTAAGCTGGGGTGCGCTCATATGGGCCTTTATAGGTTCAGTCATCTTGGTAGCCATAATGAACGCTATCAGTGGTCGGCGCCACCACCCAACCACTTATTAGACTGTAGCTAATACTATAAGAAAACCCGGCTAAGGCCGGGTTTTTAATATCAAGCGTATGATGTAACTATGCGTAAGGTTGTATGGTGGCTAGTCGTAACGGGTGTAATAACCATTACATTCGGTACATTATATGTTGGCTTGCAACAGGCACTTCGCTTGGGCGCAAACGACCCTCAGATGCAACTGGCTCAAGATACTGCCAGCCAGCTGAATAAAGGTGGTTTCCCGACGCAGGTCGTCACTGGAGATGTAGACATTGCGCATAGTGCCGCACCCTTTACTATTATCTACGATAAGAGCGGTACGCCCATTGCCAGTTCTGGCTCTCTGAACGAGCGCGTTCCCAAAATACCCTTTGGCGTACTAAAAGCGTCAGAAGGCAAGCCCTACCATTTTGTAACCTGGCAACCGCAGCCCGGCATCCGCCTTGCAAGTGTGACGGTAGCGGCCAAAAGCTACTATGTAACTTCAGCCCGTTCACTGTACGAAACCGAACAACGTACCTCTACACTTGGCAAGGTCGTGCTGACCGGTTGGCTACTTTCACTCTGCTTAATCGGTGTGGCGGCCTATTGGTACGGCGCAAAAAGCTAATTAAAGTTAGGCTACTTCGTGGAAAATAACGGGTGTTTCTGGTTGGGTTGGAAGGGAAACAACTATGGCTTCTGGCGTATCTTTTGGTAATAGGAAAGCCCGGGTGGCTTCATGTTGCTGGGCATAGAATGTAACTTTGCCGCCAATGACGCTAATAAAGTCGGAATTATGGTATCTTCCAAACCTCTCCATTGCAACGGTGTGGTCGCTAATGTCATCTGCACACGTGCGACCTAATCCTTCAATCATTTTTGTCTCCAGTGTATATTGCTTATGTTATGTATTAATTGTACGCCTGCCTGTCAATGGTCCGCACTATAACAAAACTCGAAACCATTGAATTAACAGAGATAACCTGTTAAAATCTACAAGTTGCATTGCAGCTCTACGAGGGCCAGTAGCTCAGCTGGTTAGAGCGTCTGCCTCTTAAGCAGAATGTCGAGGGTTCGAGTCCCTCCTGGCCCTCCAAGATATATCCCCCCTCTATTGAGGGGTTTTTGCGTTATAATATACCCCTGATGAAACTTCTGAATGGCAAAGAACTAGCTGGTTACATACAGGAACGACAAGCTAAGCAGGTGCGAGCGCTAAGGCAGGCGCGCGGCGTGTTCCCCAAGCTTGCCATCATCCGGACTAACCCGGACCCTGTGGTAGATAGCTATATGAAGCTTAAGCAAAACTATGGTACGGACATACTAATAGATGTGGAGGTGCACACAGTAGACCAAGCTGAAGCCTTAGAGCGCATAGCCGCGCTCAATGCCGACTTAAACGTGCATGGCATAATTGTGCAAATACCACTACCTGACCCTGCAAGGACAACTGAAACGCTCAATGCCGTCGCGGCAGAGAAAGATGTTGACGGCCTGGCTGAAAATACCTTGTTTGAACCGGCCACGCCCATGGCTATAGATTGGCTGTTGGCTGGCTACAATATTGACCTTGCCACCAAGCACATAGTAATAGTTGGGCATGGCCGGTTGGTGGGGCGCCCGCTGGCGGCACTGTGGCGCAGTAACGGCTTTGACGTTGAGGTAGTTGATAAATCCGTTGAAAGCCTCAAAGCCGTTACGCAAAATGCAGATGTGCTTGTAACGGCCACCGGGGCGCCGGGGCTTATTAAGCGGGACATGGTAAAAGATAGCGTAGTTATTGTAGACGCCGGTGTAGCTACCGACAGCAATGGTCTTGTGGGGGATGTTGCGCCCGAGGTCAGAGAGCTGCCCAATATTACTATTACTCCGGAAAAGGGAGGTGTGGGGCCGCTGACTGTGTGCGCGCTATTCGAAAATGTTATCCGGGCCGCCCAAAGGGTCGCCGAAAAACAATGAAGATAGGAGTATTCGACAGCGGAGTGGGTGGTTTGTCGATGGCCAATGCCATTCAACGGCAACTGCCAGAGCTTGAAATAGTCTTACGCGAGGACAAGGACCACCTACCATATGGCAACCGGAACCCAGAAGAAATATTGGGTTTCGTGGTGCCTATACTTCAAGAAATGGTCGACCTAGGGTGCGTGGCCATAGTAGTGGCCTGCAATACCGTGTCGACGACACTCGGTTCTAAGCTAAAAGAACGGTTTTCATTGCCGCTCGTTATGATGGTGCCTATGGTAAAACCGGCTGCCAAACAGACGCGAAGTGGCACTATTGCCGTTTGTGCCACCCCGACTACGTTGGCTAGCTCGCGCTATCGTGAGCTCAAGGAAAAATATGCCGAAGGCGTAAAAGTGCTCGAACCTGACTGTAGTGATTGGGCGTATATGATTGAGC
>DASSKV010000063.1:0-3274 GCA_035690125.1 Saccharimonadales bacterium (SeqCode)
GCAAACAGGCGTATACAGGGTATATATGGCTGAAACAATTGTTGTGTCGGGTTATGAACGCTACGGTACAAAGCGCAACCCAAACCCGTCGAGCGAAGTAGTCTTGCCGGCACTACGTGAACGGTATGCGGGCCTGGTAGCTACGGTGGTCCTGCCGGCTGCTTATGACGCAGCACTCGACACCCTTAAGGGAACCATACGTGAAGTATGGCCCGAAACGGTAGTGATGTTTGGCACGTCACAATCCGCTGCGGACCCGTTCCGCCTGGAGCTACGCGCTCGCAACTGGCGAGAGAGCAAAACTCCGGACAATCTGGGCCAAAACTTTAAAGGCAAGATAATGCTCGGCATGCCCGACTTTCTCGCGAGCACGCTTCCGCTCGAGAATATAGCTGACGAGATGGACGAACATGAGGTACCATACCGCTGGTCAGATAGTGCCGGCACCTTTGTGTGCAACGATACCTTTTACCAGGCGCTGCACTATACAGCCCGGCTATCCCGGCTAGAGCATGTACCCAACGTAAGCACTGGGCTTATACACTTTGGGCGAGAACTTACGAAACAAGTTGTGGAACAAGGCGCCTACGCTGTAGTTGACGCTGTTACTGGTGAATAGCAAACTAGACGACGAAGAGCACAACCACCAGTAAGACCAGGATGTGCAGGGTTTGGTCAACGTTTATACCGTACAGGCCAACTTTTTGGCCACCTTGGCGGGCACCGGCGGTGTGTGGGAACCTGTTGTCTACGTATTCGGATGCCTTTAGGAAGTCTATTACCCAGTGGCTGAGGGCTACGATTACCCCAACGGTAAAGTTGCGGGTGATTGCTCCGGCGACCAGGCCGTGGATGGCAGCGTGGGCGGTGAGCACATGGAAGCCGGCCGCCTGCTTAAAGACTTTGGCCTTTAGCTCGGCCATATGCTGGGTTTGCAGGCCGTAGTCGGCTAGGTAGTGGCCGGCTAGTAGGGTTAAGAACAGTTGCCAGTGCATACGTACTCCTTTTGGTTATGTATAAATTGTACAGCAGTTATAAAACGCTTAACCTGGACAACGGCAGTGGCAGGGTGTACGCTAAGCCCAACTACGTATATAAAGTAAAACTATGGCAACTACTATATCTTGTACGGAACATATTGCGGGTTTTGACCCGGCGGCTGTATTTGAGGCTGGCACACATGTGGAGACTTTGCCGGTGGTGGATGGCCTGAGCCTAGAAACAGATGTAAAGAAGTTTGCCATGGGCGCATTTGTGCGGGTGGGGCTGGTAGTAGCTAAGCGCAGTTTTCATATAGATGCCGAAGTTACCGAGTTTGACCCAGGCGAGCACATAAAGATAGAAGGCGAATCGCATGTGGGCAACGCGGCGCTCTGGCTCGACCTAGCCGCAGGCGACCAGGACGGCACAGACATAGGTTATGGGTTGCGCATATGCCATGGCTGGACTACGCGTATGGCGGAACCTATGGTAGCGCGCCACCTCCGCGAGACTATGCCGCACTTTGCTGCTCTGTACAGGCAGAATGTCATAGTAAAACTGACCGATCTGCGGGCAGCGAGCTAAAAAAGGATGCTTCCAGTTTTGCTAGTAGCCCATGCTTTGTTCTAGCTCGGCCATAAAGTCCAAGCTGGATTCGCCAACTTTCGGCGGTTCTATATCAAAGTCTGCCATGGTGTCACGGACTTCGTGTGTGGCATTGGTCTTTAGGTAGCCAAACGACTCATGTATAGGCCGCTCGGGGCTGACCTGGTCGCTGGAGTCGCACATGGCTTCTACATCGGCTGGCAGCGCACTGCGGCCCAGGCCCGCCCAAATAAGGGCGGTGCTGTCGTGCAGGGCTTTGTCGCCGTCGCTGGCTTTAGCTTCAAACTCTACGTATAGCTTTCCTTCGGCCTCGCTAACATGCTTGACTGTTGAACTGCCAAACTGTGCGGGCATAAGTAGCTGTAAGGCATCGCGCTGGAAATCGTTGAACGCAATATCCCCAAACCCCACAAGACGCATGGCTATGAGCCAATCTCCCTTCGGTAGATCTGACTTAACGCGCGTTTGTTTCTCGGCAGACATATTTTTGTCCTTTGTTTTACGCTTATGTTTTTATTATAGTCCTCGCAGGCAAGTGATATTTGTTACAGGTGCTATCTTGTCAGCACGCCAACTGTAAGCAGGCCTACATAACTTATTGTTGTTTGGGAGTATACTGCGGCCACAAGTGAAGGAGAAGGAGGGAGCTATGGCAGTTCTAGTGCAAATGAGCGTAAGTGTAGAGGACCCGGACCGTTTTATGGCGGCAGTAGAAAAGAATAGGGCAATGATGGAAGCCGGCGGTGCGAAGATGTTGCTGGCGTGCCGCTCGGAGTCTGACCCCAACCGCATGATGATGTCGGCTGTTTGGGACAGCCACGACCAAATGCACGAGTCCAGCGAAAAGGGTGGCGATATGTTTAACGCCGATGCCGGTACAGAAGGCTTGGAATGGGAAACCCAGGTTTGGGAAATTGTGTAGAGGCTAAACGCAGCAAAGCCACGTAAATACTCGTTACGAAACAGTTACCGAACTGTAGCAAATAAAGCAGCAGTTATGGCTTGACCGCCCCTGTTAAAATTGCTATTATAGTCAGGTTGCTTGAGTTTAGGTAGAGGCACGTAGCCAAAGCCCGTGAGCTTCGAACGTAAACTCAAGCCTCGAGGATTCTAATTATGGGTGCATTAGCGCCTTCAAGAGAGAACAGCCTTGAGTTTCGCAGTTTAACAATTTAGGTTAAGTAAATGAGAAAAGCAATCAAACTTTTACTTTTGGCGCATTACTGCGTTAGAAGCTCCGCTGCTCACTCACCGTACCTTTAGTACGGCTCGGTGCGCTGCTCGCTTCTGCCTTGTACTGCATCCAAATGTAAAGAGTTTGTAAATAAGACAAACGGCTATTGGAAAATTACTATGTGGTAACTACCAATAACTAGTCAATTGCACTTGTAAGATGACTTCGGTTATCTTACATCTCGTAAAAAGTTACTCAAGCGCACACAAAGAATGCCTTGACGCAAGATACCGATGAAGGACGTGAGGAGCTGCGAAAAGCTCCGGGGAGCAGCTAACTATGCTTTGATCCGGAGATGTCCGAATGGGGAAACCTGGCTGGAGTTATGTCCAGTTGTACCTGCCTGAATATATAGGGCGGAGTTACGGTAAGCGGGGGAACTGAAACATCTTAGTACCCCGAGGAAGAGAAAGTAAACAACGATGCCGGAAGTAGTGGCGAGCGAAACCGGTA
>DASSKV010000064.1:0-9044 GCA_035690125.1 Saccharimonadales bacterium (SeqCode)
CAAAAGCGCAGTCTGCGTTGGCCGGGCGGGAAATAAGCGAGGGCCACGCCCGCGCCATACTGGCCCTCAAAGATAACCCAGCAGCGCAAGACAGATTGCTGGAGCTCATAATCGGCCAAGCCTGGAGCGTCCGCCAAGCCGAAAGGTATGTTACTAGCCACAAGAGCGGCGAACACAATGAGCAAAAAGTGCATGCAAGGGTAGCCACCGAGACCCCTGTTACTAAGGCTTTGAGCAAAAAACTTGGCACCAAAGTGGCAGTCAAGCGCATGGCCAAAGGCGGCCGCCTGGAAATAGCCTTCAAAACCGACGAAGAACTCGAAAAAATCATCCACATTCTTGATAAATAGTACCCAGATGGTACGCGTGCGCTAGATATACCCGCTTCCTAAAGTATTTATCCGTTATTTCCATCTACTTTTGCGCCGGCAAAAGTAGCAAAAACTCACCTCCCGGACGCAACCCGCGGGGACCCTCCAGGCAGGATTGCCGCGCCGCCAGAACTCCCTCCGGTCGGCCTATTTTTATACTTGGGAACAAAATAGACATGCTGGCGGCTTGACTCGGCAATCCTACCTTCCAGCTCTCCGGGGCTGCTTTAGGTCGGCAGCTCAGCTGCCATTAATCAATTAGTTCGGCGATTAGCCGAACCACCATGGCTGTTTCCCCACCTTAAGTGCAGCCTTGATTAGACGTTGTGGCAAAGTAGCGGCCTTGGGTTCGTTCGGCTGTTTGACGAAGCAAAGTTGCCGGTGGCAAGTTTGTGAGGAGTTCCGAACGCAAGCTACTTTGTTACGAACGGCTAGTCATGGCGGAGCGACCGTGGCCATTTCTTTGGTTACTTTCTTGTTGGTACAAGAAAGTAACTGTGGTGCGACCTTTAGGTCGTACCCAAGGGTATTTGGCAATAGGTATATCTAGCGCACGCGTACTGAGCGGCTATCTAGAAAGTCTTGATTTCGTTGATAGGGAAGACGCGGATGACGAGTTTGCCTATGATTTGGTCGGCATTGATGGGCCCGAAGGCTCGGCTGTCCAGGCTGTCTGGCCGGTTATCGCCACACATAAACAGCTGGTTTGACCCAAGCGTTATGTCTATGTCGCCACTTGTAGTGGGTATGTGGCGGTCTTTGTTGTATGGCAGGGTCATGTCGGGTTGGAAACCATCGGGGTGCTGCTTGTTATATATAGTGATGGCACCATCTTTGACGACCACGCGGTCGCCTGGTAAACCGAGCACCCGCTTTATAAGCTGCTTACTGTCATCCTGCCCGTAGGCACTAAGACCTGACTCCTGGAAAATGATAACGTCGCCGCGGCTTGGTATGTAGTCATGGCGGGTTATACGGGCCCAGGTGCGAGGGACCTTCCATATTATGAGTTTGTCCTGGTTTTGCAGCGTGCTTTCCATGCTGGGGCCGTCCACTTGGTACGAGCGGAATACGTAGGCTATAAGCAGTACTGCCACCAAAAAGGCAAGTAGCAATATGCCTACAGTCGAAAACACCTCGCGCCAAGCCGACGGTCCGGGGGTGTTTTCGGGTTCTGGCGGGTTTAGTGTTTCGGGGGTCAGGCCGACGGGCTCTTTAGGGTTTGGGTCGGAGGCGTTTGGCTGGTCCAGAGGGTTAATGATGCGGGGAGGGGTGTTGTCCATACAAGCTTCAACTATAGCATGAGAGGTATGGCGGAGCATACCGCATTTAGCATTTTATAATTTAGCATTTAGCAATTATTTATAAGGTAACGGGTACTATTTAGTCTCAATTAATAGGAAGTGGCAAACGGTAAATAGATGTGAATTGTAAAATCCCGGCCATCGGACGGGTTGTCCCCAGGTTGTTTAGAACTGTTGTTACGCAAGCTGCACCCTACTGCAAGCCAGCCTGACGGCACCGGACGCACATTTCCCTCGTCGCCGTATCTGTTAGATACACCTCCTCACGATAACGCTCGCCCGCTACGCGCCACTGCTGTCTTTTGCTACGGAAGGGGCTTGCGTAACAGCAGTTATGTGTTGTATAAATCGCGGGTTTACTCGCTTATGCTAAGCCGGTATACTCTAAGCGTAAGCGATGGAGAAATACAAACGTGTAAACTATGGCGCAGCTAGGCCACCGCAATCAATCGATGGCTTTATAGCTGGGCCGCCGCCCATGCGGCGTGAACCTGCCGCCCGGCCCCTGCCGGTAAGGCCAGTTCAGGCTATAGAAGCTAGGCAGCGCATTCGCCCTGCCATGCAACCTATCCAGCCCGCTATGCAGCAGGCACCCGTGGCAGTACCACAACCAGCACGCCGCTTGCCCCAGTTAGACATGGAACTGCCCGAAAGCAGCGCCCCCGAACCCCACCACGACGCCAAGTTTAAAAAGCACAGCAAATGGCGCACGTTCCGCGTCTGGTCCCTAAGGGCTACGCTTGCTTCGCTAGTACTTTTACTAGGGGTTGGCGGCTTTTTGTTCTCGCAGGGCTACCTCAAGCTACACAAAGTGTTTAAGGGCAGTGCCGCCCACGCCGCCGCTTTGCAGGCCAATGTGGACCCATCGCTTTTGAAGGGCGAGGGCGACGGCCGCATAAACGTTTTGCTGCTTGGTATAGGCGGTGCCAACCACGACGGCTCTGACCTCACCGACACCATGATGCTCGCTAGCATTGACCCAGTTAACCACACGTCCGTACTGCTAAGCCTACCGCGTGACCTGTGGGTCAACATACCAAACGCCGGCGCCATGAAGATAAACGCCGCCTACGAAACCGGTAAGTACAAGTACCTAGGCAAAATAACCGCCGACAACAGCAATAGCAAAGCTATAGAAGCCGGCTTTAGCTCGGTTGACCAAACGGTAGAGAACGTCGTGGGCGTACCTATACACTACAACCTGCTACTAGACTTCCAGGCATTTCGCCAGGCTGTTGAAACGGTAGGCGGCGTGGATGTGAATGTACCCGAGCAACTGTATGACCCTACCATGGCCTGGGAAAACCACAACAACCCAGTACTTGCCAAAGCCGGCCTGCAGCATTTCGACGGTATTCATGCCCTTATATATGTCCGTTCGCGCGAAACTTCCAGTGACTTTGCCCGCGGCCAGCGCCAGCGCTCAGTCATCCTTGCCCTTAAGGATAAGGCTGTTACCCTAGGTACCCTTAGCAACCCGGCCAAGATATCCGGCCTCATTAACGCCTTTGGCAACAATGTGCAGACCGACCTGTCCCTTAGTGACGGTACCCGCCTGTACTCCATAACAAAAGACATACCTAATGCCAACATCCAGTCGCTTGACCTCGACACCGCACCAAATGTCTATGTCACGACGGCCGCAGTAGGCGACGTGTCGACCGTACAGCCTAAGGCCGGCATGTTTAACTTCGGTGATATTCAGACATTTGTCCGCTCGCGATTGCAAGACGGGTACCTTAAAAGGGAAAACGCCAAGGTTACCGTCCTAAACGGGACTACGGTTGCGGGCTTAGCAACAGCGAAGGCTGCAGAGCTAAAGTCGTACGGCTACAATGTTGGTACAGTCGCGAGCGCCCCTACAAGTGGTTACGACCAGACCATAGTGGTAGACCTTACCCATGGCAAAGACAAGTACACAAAACACTACCTAGAGCAACGATTCAATACCACCGCCGTAAGCCAGCTGCCCGATAATACTATTGTGCCCGGCGACGCACACTTTATAATAGTACTCGGCAATGATTCGACCTCTTCTATCCAAAATTAAGCCAGTAACCGGTTTTGCCTACTTTTTACACCTAGGCCTACTGCTATTACTGCCTCTTATAGTGTTTGTGCTGGTACGCTTGAACTTCGTCGTTCTGGCCGTAAGCATCATTGTGCTGTCAAAGTGGCGGATGTTTGCCGTACGGCCACGTTTCTGGCCGGCTAACATCCGGGCAAATGCCGTCGACATTATGGTAGGCTTATCTATCGTAGTGTTTATGGTCCATTCCCAAAGTGCATTCATGCAGTTCGTATGGGCGCTGCTGTATGGCTCGTGGCTCATATTCCTAAAGCCGGCAACAGGTACGCTCATGGTGTCATTGCAGGCGTTGGTAAGCCAGACTACTACGCTTATGGCGTTATTTTTGGCATGGGCAGACGGTCCGCTGTACGGGCTGGTACTTTCGGCAGGGCTTATATGCTACCTAGCTGCACACCACTTCTTTGATAGTTTCGACGAGCCATATGTAAAGATGCTGAGCTACCTATGGGGGTACTTTGCAGCGGCTTTAACATGGCTGCTCGGGCACTGGCTGTTGTTTTACCGGGGTGTACCGCAGCCGTTGGTGTTACTGACCGCAATAGGCTATGGGCTCGCAACGCTGTACTACCTGGACCACTTTGAACGGTTGAACACTACGCTTAAGAAGCAGTTTGTGTTTGTTATGATTGCTGTCATCTTAATAGTAATCATTTTCTCCGATTGGGGTGATAAGGTCGTCTAGTAGCTCTGGACAATGCACATTTTGTCCGAATCTTTGCGCTCCGCACTCACCGTACCTATAGTACGGCTCCTTTACGGTGCTCAAGCATCGAACAAACTGCACTATTGTACAGAGCTCCTCAGGCTATACTGAAGACTAGACTGTTTACAAAGCCGTGCTTAAGCTTGTTTTCAGGGGTTTGGCTTAACGTATTGATAGCGATTCTATAAACTATCACTAGAACCTAAAAACTATTTGCTGGAGGAAACATAATGGGCCCGGATAAAAAACCAAAAACAACCGATGAAGCTAAAGAGCACAGCGTTACTTCGCGGCCGACGAGGACAGTTTCTTTCACGGTGCCTACTATTCCAAAACCGCAAGTTGACTGGCGTAGTTTTGCCGCCCGCGCCAAGGCGAGCGGTGTAGTGGTCATAGTGCTGGCAGCGCTAGTAGGCGGTTTGGTAGGGGGCTGGGTAGAGAGCAAGCACAACTCCAGCAGCACGCTACTTACCGGCAGCCTAAGCAACCAGCAAAAAATAGTGACAAGCGAGAGCCAGTTGGTGAACAGCATTGCAAAAACAGTCGGCGCTAGCGTGGTTAGCGTGAATGTTACCAGCCAAACAACCAGCCAAAACCTCTTTGGTTTCGCGGTGCCGAGCCAGGAGCAGGCCGCCGGTACGGGCATTATCATATCTTCGGACGGGCTTATCATAACTAACCGCCACGTAGTGCCGGCGGGTACGACCAGTGTAAGCGTAACGCTCAACGACGGCACAGAGCTCAAGAACGTGCAAGTAGTAGGCCGCACCGGTGACAGTGACACCCTCGACATTGCCTTCCTCAAAATCCGCGACGCCAAGGGCCACAAGCTGACACCCGCAGTGCTTGGAGACTCCAGCAAAGTCCAAGTGGGCGATGCGGTCGTGGCTATAGGCAATGCGCTCGGGCAGTTCCAAAACACAGTCACCAGCGGCATCATAAGCGGCTACGGCCGCAGCGTGCAGGCAAGCGATTCGCAAGGCACCACTGCCGAAAATCTGGACGATTTGTTCCAGACAGATGCTGCCATAAATGAAGGCAACAGCGGCGGCCCACTCACAAACCTGAACGGACAGGTGATAGGTATAAACACTGCCATAGCTGGCAATGCCCAAAACATCGGTTTTGCCATACCTATAAATGATGTAAAAGGATTGGTCGACCAAGTGCTTAAGAGCGGCAAGCTAGAGCGCCCTTACCTCGGTGTGCGCTTCATACCGCTTACCGCCGACATCGCCCAACAATATGGCCTTAGCGTGAGCAATGGCGCTTACATTGCCCCGGCTGTCGATGCTAGCCAACCTTCGGTAGTCAGCGGCAGCCCGGCCGAAAGTGCCGGACTTAAAGAAGGTGATGTCATAACCAAAGTAGATGGCAAAAGCGTGGACCAGAGCCACAGCCTAACTGGGCTGCTTGGCCAGCACAAGCCAGGGGATAAGGTTACGCTTACTATAGTGCGCGATGGCAAAACCCAAGATATTGACGTAACTCTTGGCACTGCCCCCGCCACCACCGACACTACTCCAACGGACACTTCCAGTACCGACAACTCCGGCCAATAAGCATCATTTGTCATTAATCACTTAACAATTTCACAATTATTTACTAATTGTCATTGGCTAGTTTGATAAATGGGAAATGTAAAATATTTTGTTAAATGATAAATGAAAATTGAAAAATGTAGTTAGCGGGTGAAGCACTGTATAAAGTCATCCTTGGCGTGCAAGTGGTAGTCGTGTTGGCGCGCAATAGCGTGTAGCAGTTCGTGCTGCGGCGGCATGCTTTCGGTTAGCACATACTGCGGCTTATGGGCCAGCGGTCCTATCTGGTCAAACATTTCGCGGTACAAGTCCAAGCCGTCGGCGCCGCCGAATATAGCGCGTTCGGGCTCGCGCATGGCCGCCTGGTTTATATGGAAGCTGTCCGGCACGTACGGCAAGTTAGCAAGAACTACGGAGTGTTTGGGCTGCCAGTGCAGGTAAAATGGCTTCAGCAGGTTTCCTTTTAGGAACATGACGTCGCAGTCATAAGTAGCACAGTTGCGTTCTGCCACTTTGATGGCGCTGGTATCAACATCGGTAGCCATTACATCTGCAAATGGTATTTCCAGCTTGGCGGTTATGGCCAGCGCGCCGCTACCGGTGCCTACATCTATAATCGTCACGTCTTTGGGCAAGGCTATGCTTTTCAGCATGTCTATAAGCGTTTCGCTCTCCGGCCGTGGCTCGAGCACCCGGTGGTCTATGTAAAACTCCCGGCCATAAAACTCAGTTTTATTGCGGATGTAGGCGAGGGGTTCGTGCATGGCCCGGCGATTGAGCAGTTCGCCGAGCTTTTTCTCTGTATCTTCATCAACTTGTTCTTCGGGGTGGGCCAACAAGTACGAGCGGTCTTCGTGCAGGGCGTCTTCTAGTAGAACAAGGGCGTCAAGCCGGGCAGTGGCTATACCGACCCTGGTTAGCAGGGCGTTCGCGTTCAGCAGCCATTCGCCTACAGTTGTCGCCATGTTGCATATATTATGCACCAGTCAGGCAAGATTTATATGTATTATTGCTTACGATTCTTGGCTAAGTAGCTCGTGTTCGGCGTTCTGTAGGGCTTCTATGAGGTCGTCAATTTCGCCGTTTAGGGCGCCAGGGATGTTGCTGCGACTATAGCCTATACGGTGGTCGGTTATGCGGTCTTGCGGGAAGTTGTAGGTGCGGATTTTTTCGCTTCTGTCGCCGCTGCCTATCAGCTTTTTGCGGGCGTCGCTTAGCTGCTTGGCTTCTTCGTCTATCTTTATCTGCAACAGCCGTGAGCGCAGTATGCCCATAGCTTTTGCCTTGTTTTTAATCTGGCTTTTTTCGTCTTGGTTGGTTACTACTATGCCGGTAGGCAAGTGGGTTATACGCACGGCGCTGTCGGTGGTGTTTACACTCTGGCCGCCGTGGCCCCCGCTGCGGAATACGTCTATACGCAGGTCGTTAGGGTTTATCTCTATATCTGTTTCTTCGGCCTCCGGGAGTACCGAAACAGTAGTCGTACTGGTATGGATGCGCCCCTGGCTTTCAGTTACGGGCACGCGCTGTACACGGTGCACGCCGGCCTCAAACTTGAGGTTTTTGTAGGCTTCATTGCCGCGCACGGCATATATGATTTCCTTAAAGCCGCCGGCCTCGCTGGCACTTTCGCTTAGCAGCTCTATTTTGTAGTGGTGGTTTTCGGCCCAGCGGGCGTACATGCGGTACAGGTCACCGGCAAACAGGGCACTTTCGTCGCCGCCGGCAGCTGCCCGGATTTCCATAATCACGTCGCGCTCATTGTTAGGGTCCTGGGGTGTCAGCCTTTCTATTAGCTTGTCTTCGTTGGCTTGGATTTTCGGTTCTAGGTCTTCTAGCTCGGCCAGTGCCATCTGTTGCAGTTCGGCGTCGGGACTGCCTTTGAGCTCTTCGGCCTCTGCGTGGGCCTTGGCTAGACGGTGTTTTTCATCAAACAGGGCAAGCAGCTCGTCTAGCCCGGCTTTGCGCTTAGCAAGCTTGGGGTAGCTAGCATCACTAAAGATAGCCGGGTCCTGCAGTTTTTGCTCTAACTCGGCGAGCTCAGCGCGTAAGTTTTGTTCCTTATTGTCCATAAAATGTATCCAGTTACAGTATATACATGAATATAAAAAACCGTTTGAACAAAAATCCAAACGGTTTAACGTACAAGTTGGCTAGCTTTTTGGCTTTTCAACAACTTTGTCGGCAGCCTTAGCTTCTTTGGCGGCCTTGCGCTTAGCTGTCTTCTGTGCGGCGGCAGCACGCTTGTCCTTGGCGGCCTGGCCGGCAGCAGCGCGGGCCTTAAACTTGTCTACGCGGCCTTCTATGTCGAGTACGCGCTCCTCGCCGGTAAAGAAAGGGTGGGAAGCGCTGGTGATGTGCACCTTAACCAGGGGGTATTCGTTGCCGTCTTCCCACTTAGTGGTCTCTTCGGTTGCTACCGTGCTACGGGTAATAAAACGGAAGCCGTTGTTCAAGTCTTCGAACACGACTGCGCGGTAACCAGTAGGGTGGATGTCTTTCTTCATAGTCAAGGCACTAGTATACACATCTGTTAGCCTTTGGTCAACCTCTTATAGGGGGCTTGTCTTAAAGGTAAACATCTGTTACAATTGCGCAGTCAATAATTAAGCAGGTCGGGGTTATATCCTCCTCGCTACCACCCGTGCAGGGCTAGCCAGGCTCCCGATTGAAGAGAAAGGACAACATATGGCGACAGTTGATGTCGATATTAAAAAGTTATTAGAAGCCGGTGCGCACTTTGGCCACAAAACCAGCCGCTGGCACCCCAAGATGGCGCAGTACATCCACAGTAAGCGCGATGGCACGCACATTATAGACCTTACAAAAACGGTAAGCGGCCTGGAAGACGCCCTGGAGTTCCTGAGCGAAACCGCCGGTAAGGGCAAGCAGATTCTGCTCGTTGGCACCAAGCGCCAGGCAGCAGACATCGTCCGTAAGCTTGCAGAAGAAACTGGCCAACCGTTCGTAACCGAGCGCTGGCTGGGTGGCATGCTCACTAACTGGAACACCATAGGTGGCCGTATCAAGCAC
>DASSKV010000065.1:0-4788 GCA_035690125.1 Saccharimonadales bacterium (SeqCode)
CCACCCTTCCAGCCGTCCCACATCAGCCCTTGCTCGCTCAGCTGGCTATACAGGCGGTTGACGTCGGCGCCTTCCTTATCAATTTTGTTGGCAGCTACAATAATCTTCACCCCGGCCTTGCGAGCATAGCGGATAGCTTCAATGGTCTGGGGTTTTATGCCGTCGTCGGCAGCCACTACCAGCACGACTATGTCGGTTAACTGGGCACCGTGTTCACGGATAGCTGCAAAGGCTTCGTGGCCGGGAGTATCGAGGAATGTAATCTTGCGGCCGCTGCGCTCAATTTGATAGGCCGAAATGTGCTGGGTTATACCGCCGGCTTCGCCCTTAACAACATTGGCTTCACGGATAGCATCGAGCAAGCTTGTTTTGCCATGGTCCACATGGCCCATGACAGCAACGACCGGCGGCCGACTCTCGGCCTTGTCGCTGGCAGCAACTTTTACGCGCGCCGGGGCATCCTGTTCGATATTGCGCTTAGCAAGCTCTACGTCCAGGCCAAGTTCACCGACAATAATCTGCGCGGTATCGAAGTCAATACGCTCGTTTACCGTTGCCATGACCCCGTTTTTCATGAGCTCGCCTATAAGCTGCGTTACGGGTATCATAAGCCGCTCGGCCAGGGTGCCGACGGTTATCATGTCTTCGATTTCGATGGTTGTCTTAGTATCTGCCATAATCCGCCGACTCCTTTCTGGCCTCCCGGCCGATTAACTTACTTACACATTACTTAGTGTTCTTGAGGCTTAAAGCTATCTTGCGGTTTTCGGTATCTATATCAAGCACCTTGAACTGCTTCTTTTCGTTCAGCTGGAACAGCTTTTCAGGGTCTACCGCTTCGTCGTCGCTCATTTCGCTTACATGTACCAAAGCTTCAACGCTTGGGGAAAGCTGCACAAATGCGCCAAACGGTGTTATGCGGGTAATCTTACCTTCGACCACATCGCCCTTGTTGAAAGCTTTAACTTCCTGCAGCCATGGGTCTTCGCTCATTTGCTTGAGGCTAAGGCTCAGGCGGTCTTTGTCTATGGCGATTATCTTTGCCTTGACGGTGTCGCCGACCTTAACGTAGTTACGCGGGTTGTCCACGCGCTCCCAAGATATTTCGGAAATATGAATCAGGCCTTCTATGCCGTCTACGTTCACAAATGCACCGAAGTCTATAACGCCAGTTACGATACCTTCTACCGTGTCGCCAACCTTCAGTTCGGCAAAGCGGGCAGACAGTTCGTCCTTGGCAGCTTCTTTTTCGGAGAAAATGAGTTTGTTGTCCTTGCGGCTAACGTCCAAGATTTTAACGCGTAGCGTTTGGTTGGTCAGGGCGTTTAGCTTTTGCAGGATTTCGTCCTTGTCGGCGCCGCTAACGCGCGGGTAGTGTCCGGCAGCCAGCTGGCTTACCGGCAAGAAGCCGCGGATACCTTCTAGCTCTACAAGTAAACCGCCACGGTTAGCATCGTATGGGGCTATCTCGACAGTTTCGTGCTCGGCGTGCAAACGCTCCAGCTCTTCCCAGCCGCGGTCCTTTACGGCCCGCTTCATGGAAAGCAGCGCGTGGCCCTCATCCATCTCTGGGTCTATGACGCTCACGGTCACACTCTGGCCTTCTTCTAGTGTTTGACCATGGCCGATTTCGCGGCGCATAACAACACCGACGCCCTTGGCGCCTAGGTCTATCCAGACCTCGTGTTTCCGTATGTTAGTGACCACTCCCTCGATAACATCACCGGTGTTAAGTCCAGTGACATCAGACTGCGCGAGCAGGTCATCCATTGTTATAGTTGTACTTTTTGGCATGTTCCAAATGCCTCCTTCGAATGTATTTCTTCAAACGAACGCCAAAGGAAAACTAGCTTCTCCCATGGCACCCCTTTGTAAGATTAGTTCAATTATACCGTACCTACCCCTTATCGTAAAGAGGTGGGACTTTTAACATTTTTCAAATCACAATTGACAATTACTTATCATTTTCCATTGTTCAGAAATGACAAATGCTAATTAGTCATTAATTGCTAAATGTAAATTGATAATTGGTAACTGCCAGTGGTAAACTGGCCATATGTATGCGGGGGTAGATGTAGGCGCCACTAAGACTTTGGTGGCAGTATTGGATGGGCACGGTACCATTACGCAAAAGGTCAAGTTCCCCACGCCCAAGAGTTATGATGTGTTCCTTAGTGAGCTTAAAAAAGCAGTTAAAGGCTTTGGCGACATAGACTTCCGGGCAGCTTGTATAGCAATCCCGGGCCGCATAGACCGGGCACATGGGCGCGCAGTCGGCTACGGCAACCTGCCCTGGCCTCCCGAATCGATAGTGGAAGATGTAGAGAAAGTGTTTGACTGCCCGACGCTAATAGAGAATGATGCGAACCTAGCCGCCCTGTCAGAGGCCATGCTGCTAAAAGACAAGTACAGCCGGGTCCTGTACGTTACACTCAGCACGGGTATTGGCACTGGCCTTATCGTAAACCAACGCATAGACCCTGGCATGGCCGACACCGAAGGCGGCCAGATGCAGTTTGAGTTCCATGGCAAGCTCACAGCCTGGGAAGACATGGTATCGGGGCGAGCCATAGTAGAGCGCTTCGGCAAAAAGGCGGCCGAACTCGAAGACCCGGCCGCCTGGAAGCGGATAGCCCACGACCTAGCACCTGGCTTCATAGTGCTTATAGCCGTTATATCCCCGCAGGTTATAGTCATAGGCGGCAGCGTTGGCGTGTACCTGCATAAGTTCCAACCCTATCTGGAAGCCGAGCTTAAAAAGTACAATGTCCCGCTCGTGCCCGTACCGCCTATATTGCAAGCCCAGCGGCCTGAAGAGGCAGTCGTATACGGTTGTTACGATTTAGCTAAAGAAAAATATGGACGCGTTACTCAGCCAGCTTAAAGGCCTCTACCCGCAGCTGACTTTTACAGCCGGCAATGGCTTTGTGTGGTCGCCGGAAACCGGCGAGATATTTTATGGAGAGGGCCGCAAAGGCGCTAAAGCCCGCTGGGCACTGCTGCATGAAACCGGCCACGCCCTGCTGGGCCACAAGTCATACCAGGCTGATTATGAGCTGATACGGCTGGAAGTTGCCGCCTGGGAGAGGGCTAAAGAGCTGGCTTCCCAGCTAGATATAAAAATAGACGAAGACCACATCCAGGATTGCCTGGACACCTACCGTGACTGGCTATACAAACGCAGCATATGCCCCGGGTGCAGCACCAAAAGCCTGCAGCAAGACGACTTCACGTACTACCGCTGCTACAACTGCCACACAACCTGGCGTGTAACCCCCAGCCGATTCTGCCGCGCCTACCGCAGTACTAAAAATGTACAGCAAGCTTCAGCCGTATTCCGTCTAGATAACCTAGGGGCATGAAAGTAGCAGTCATCGGTCATATAGAGTGGGCAACGTTTGCTACAGTAGACCACTTGCCTACAGCCGGCGAGATTATACATGCCAAAGATTCATGGCAGGAACCTGCCGGTGGCGGTAGCGTTGCAGCGATGCAGCTAGCAGAACTTGCAGACCAATGCCTATTCTTTACTTCCGTGGGCGATGATGAAATAGGCCGGGAGGCCGTTAGGCAACTAGAAAAACACGGGCTTACAGTCTATGCTGCTATTGATAAAACCCGTCCGACCCGCCGTGTTATTGTGCACATAGACGCGAGCCATGAGCGCACCATAACTGTCCTTGGAGAAGCTTTGAAACCAAGTGGTAACGACACTAGCTTACCGTGGCACGAACTTGCATCCGCAGATGCGGTTTACTTTACCCAAGGTGACACCGCAGCCGTCAACGCCGGCCGCCAGGCACCTGTCCTAGTTTCTACAGCCCGTGTATTACCCGTACTGCGTGAAAGCTCAATTGAACTAGATGCATTGGTGTATAGCCAGAATGACCCATCTGAGCGCTACAATGACAGCGACCTAAACCCACTACCAAAATTGACAGTAGCTACCAACGGCACCCATGGAGGAACAACAAATACAGGTTTACAGTATTCCGCAGAGTTGTCGCCACCTGATAAGTTTATAGATAGTTATGGATGCGGCGATTCTTTTGCTGCCGGCTTAACTTTTGGGCTGGGAAACGGGTTAAACGTGGAAGAGGCTTTGAAGGTAGCAGCAAATTGCGGCGCCCAAGCTGCCCAACGCCGCGGCGCCTTCCAAATATAAAACCACCACACTGATTGCGTGATGGTTTTAGTATTGAAGCTAGTTTAGCTAAAGATACGTTCCTGGGCGAGCGAAATAACTTCGCGTTCCAGGACTGGCACCGGTACCAAAAACATATGGTACTTGAGCCAAATACTAACTTCTTTAGTTACACGCTTCATAGAAAGTAACTTAGGCTACTTTCTTGGTGCGACGGCTTACGCGTCCACCGCGGGCGCCTGCCAAACGGGCAAGGTCGCGGTTAGCGTAGAATCCGCCAGTGCGGCCTAGTTTGCCACCCTTAGCGCCAATCTTGGCGTAAAAGTCGCTGCCGTACTTCTTCTTGTTGGTTGCAGCAGCCGCTTGGCCGCCAGCTTTAGTTCCAGCCATGCTAAAACTCCTTAATTAGTTTGTGAGGCTTCCTCCCGAGACACAAAAAGAGGGCCCAGTTTTTCAACTGGTACCCTCTCTTCTTCTCAGAATTAAGCTTATGATATCACGCTATTGGTTAAGTGTCAATACCGCTTATGAAGAAGGCTCCCCGTAGGGAGCCTTCTAGTCCGGTTAGGATCTAGTTAAGAGCTGCGACGGCTAATGGAGCCGCCAATACTACCCCAGTAGCTCGCACGCTTGCGGCCTTCTGC
>DASSKV010000066.1:0-19208 GCA_035690125.1 Saccharimonadales bacterium (SeqCode)
GAGGACAAAATCCAGGCTTCCCGCCGCTTTTACAATGGTGTTGTGCGCGACTTTAACACCAAGCGCAAAGTTTTCCCAACCAACATCTTTGCTGGCATGCTGGGCTTTAACCAGGACAAGGAATACTTTGAGTTAGATGAGGCGGCACAGGCTGCTGCCGCAGAACCGGTCAACGTCCAGTTTTAGGGGGAATTTAATAGAATGCACATTTTGGGCGCAAAGTTCCGCTCCTCACTACGTCGTACCAATAAGTACGCCTCCATTAAGGTACTCGCTTTGCACCCCAAACTGCACTATTCTATGAAAATTCCTGGCCGAGCATTTGTGAATTGTAAACTGCTAATTGTAAATTGGAGCGTAGCGACCCATGTATAGCGATATTGCTGCCAATAAGCGCAAGACAGTCGTCATTATGGTTATTTTTATGGCTTTTGTGACTGGGCTTATTTGGCTATTCGATGTTGTGTGGGGCGGCAGGAGTACCGGTGTATTTTATGGCGGTATCATTGGCGCGGCCATTTACACCATTTTCACGTATTTCGCAGGGTCTAAAATGGCTCTGGCAGTAAACAGTGCCCACGAAATACAGAAGAGCGACGACCCGCGCCTATGGCGTACGGTAGAGAACTTGAGCATTACAGATGGCTTGCCTATGCCCAAGGTGTACATTATGGACGACCCGGCGCCCAACGCTTTTGCTACCGGCCGCGACCCCAAGCACTCCGCCGTGTGCGCTACCAGCGGCTTGCTGGAAGTTATGAACGATACCGAGTTGGAATCGGTGCTGGCACACGAAATGGGCCATGTAAAAAACTATGATATACGGGTGAGTATGGTTGCGTTTGCGCTTACGGCTGTCATATCACTGTTGGCCGATATAATGCTGCGCATGACTTGGTTTAGGAACGACGACCGCGAAGAGGGTAACCAGCTGTTCTTCATTCTTGGCATAGTGGCTGCCATTTTGGCGCCATTTATCGCCACTATGATACAGCTGGCTATATCGCGCCAGCGCGAATACTTGGCGGATGCCACCAGCGCACTGACTACGCGCTACCCAGAAGGGCTCATAAGCGCCCTGCAAAAGCTGGAGCAAACCGGCACCGTAATGCAAAAGCAAAATACCGCTACGGCGCACCTGTTCTTTGCCAATCCGCTCAAAGGCCACAGTCTGCTCAACCTGTTTAGCACCCATCCACCCATTCCAGACCGCATCAAGCGCTTGCAAGACATGGGGACCCACGCATAATTTATGGCCACCGCAAAGACAAAAAAAGGTAGCACTAGACCCGCGCGGAACCCGAATGCCCGGCATCTTAGGGCGCCAAAGTACAAACCGTTCCACATTGGCAAAAAGCTAAAACCGCTAGCAGCCAAGCTGCCAAACGTATGGGGGCTGACTAAGCAGGCAGGCAGGGTACTGTGGCAGCACAAAAAGCTGTTTATAGGCATTACGCTCGTGTACGGCCTGCTTAACTTGGTGTTGGTACAGGGGCTGGCCAGCAATACGGATGTAACTAGCCTAAAGTCCACCCTTAACAGTGCCTTTACTGGCCACTTGCGCGAGCTTACATCGAGCCTGACGGTGTTCGTAGTTTTGGTCGGTTCTGCTGGTAACGGTTCTAGCAACACAGCCGGGGCATACCAGTTGTTTTTGGTGCTTATAACTAGCCTGGCTGTCATATGGGCCTTGCGGCACGTGCTTGCGGGCGAAGCGGTGCGCGTGCGCGATACCTACTACCGAGGCATGTATCCGCTTATACCGTTCATATTAGTTTTATGCGTAATTGGCCTGCAGCTACTGCCGCTTATTATTGGTACCGGCCTATATAGCCTAGTGGTCAGTAATGGTATTTCCGTTGGCGGTGAGATTGTCTTTTGGGCGCTGCTGGCTATAGCGCTTAGCGCACTGAGCATCTATTGGCTGTGTTACAGCTTGTTCGCGCTCTACATTGTTACGCTACCGGACATGACGCCGCTGAAGGCACTGCGCAGTGCCCGCGAACTAGTGCGCTACCGCCGGGCACAAATAGTCAGGAAGGTTTTGTGGCTGCCGCTTGTGCTGCTTGTTGTTGCGGCCATAATCATGCTGCCTATAATCATCTGGCTGACCGCGCTGGCCCAGTGGGTGTTTTTCCTACTGACAATGTTCTCGGTAGTTGCTATACACACGTATATGTATCTTTTATATCGGGAATTGCTGAATGAATAAGAAGCAAGCACAGGACAGAATTGAGAAACTGCGGGAGCTCATAAACGACTACCGCTACCACTACCACGTGCTCGACGAGTCCATTATGAGCGAAGCGGCTGCCGACAGCCTCAAGCACGAGCTCAGCCAGCTGGAGGATCAGTACCCCGAGCTCATTACCCCAGACTCGCCGACCCAGCGCGTAGCCGGTGCTCCGCTGCCCGGCTTCACCCAAGTAGAACATTCTACGCGCATGCTCAGCCTCAGCGATGTGTTTGACGACAACGAGCTGCGCGCCTGGCAGGAGCGCATAACCAAGCTTGTACCCGGCCAAAGCCTGGAGTACTTCGTAGATGTCAAAATGGACGGCTTTGCCTGCGCGCTTGTATACGAGGACGGCATATTTGCCCGGGCCATAACCCGTGGAGACGGCTTTGTAGGCGAAGATGTTACCGCCAATGTCCGCACTCTCGATTCTGTACCACTACGCCTTCGTTCAGCCAAAGGGTACGAAAAGTTCCTAAAGGGTCGCACCGAAATACGCGGCGAAATAGTCATGTACAAAAAGGACTTCGAAAAGTTGAACCAGCAGCGAGCTGCCGATGGCAAGCCGCTGTTCGCCAACCCCCGCAACACTGCCGCCGGCACCATCCGCCAGCTTGACCCTAAGCTAGTCGCTACCAGGCCGCTACATTTCCGCGGCTACGATTTGTTGCGCGATACCCCAAGCGACGTACCGACTAACAAATACGCCTACGAAGCGCTAGCGAGCCTTGGGTTTTTGGTCAACCGCGAAGCACCCGTGTTCAAAAAGCTCGACGATGTTATACGCTACGCCAACGAATGGGACCACAAGCGCCATGACCTGGTTTTCAACACCGACGGGTTAGTTATAAAGGTAAACGACAGGCCAACTTATGCCCGGCTTGGCGTAGTAGGCAAGGCGCCGCGGGGCGCAGTTGCCTACAAGTACGCCGCCGAACAGGCGACAACCAAAGTTAAGGACATCTTCATTTCCATTGGCCGCACCGGCGTGGCCACGCCAGTTGCTATGCTAGAGCCGGTGGTGGTAGCCGGCAGTACGGTGCAAATGGCAACCCTGCACAACGAAAGCGAAGTGCAGCGCAAAGACATCCGAGTGGGCGACACGGTCATAGTACACAAAGCCGGCGACATAATACCAGAGGTCGTCGAACCGCTCGTAAAGTTGCGCACCGGCAGCGAAAAGCCATTTGTTTTTCCAACGCACTGCCCAGACTGCAACACCAAACTGGTTAAGCTGAAGCAGGAGGACGCGGCGTGGCGCTGTCCGAACGACCACTGCCCAAGCCGCAGCTGGAAACGTATAGAACACTATGCCAGCAAGGCAGCCTTGGACATCGAAGGCATGGGCGAAAAGAATGTGATAGCCCTGCTAAACGCCGGGCTTATAAAGGACCAAGCTGACATTTACACGCTAAAAGCCGAAGCTGTTATGCAGCTCGACAGGTTTGCAGAAGTTTCAGCCAACAAGCTAGTAAATGCCGTGCAGGCCAAAAAGAACCCGCCGCTTGCGCGTTTTGTATATGGCCTTGGCATCCGCCACATCGGCACCCAAACAGCCATAGACCTAGCCAACAACTTCCGCAGCCTACAAAAGCTATCAGAGGCGACTATAGATGAGCTGGCGCAGGTGGAGGGTGTAGGCGATGTGGTAGCCGAAGCTGTGGCTGAATGGTTCAGCGAACCGCGCAATCAAAAGTTGCTCGACAAGTTCAAAGAGTATGGCGTGTGGCCTTCGTCTGTTAAGCAAGTAGGCGGCAAGCTAGCCGGCCAAAACTTCGTAGTTACCGGCCACCTGGACAGCATGAGCCGCGACGAAGCTGCCGAACACATCCGCAGCCAGGGCGGCACCTTCCAAAGTTCCGTCGGCAAAGACACCGACTACTTGGTAGTTGGCGCTAACGTCGGGGCCAGCAAGCTAGCCAAAGCCGCCAAACTCGGCACTAAGCAAATCAACGAGCAAGAATTCCTAAAAATCATCGGAGGATAGTTATGGATAAACTCTATCGCTTTAGCCCCATAGCCGATAAACAGACTTTTGACACTGCATGGCAGTATATCGGTGATCAGTTACCCTTATTGGCACAAAAAGTAATTGGTGAAGAGCTACCTCTCACTACCGTAAAAGTATTTGCGCATTATCCTGAAGAATACGATGTGTTAAAGACGCTTATGCTAGATTATGGGCAGCAATCCCAACTGAGTTCAGATACTAGTCTATATGTCGATGTTGATTTACAGCTTGGAAATTCTAATATTAAGGCTCTTGGCATACGCGTAATCGATCCGTACCGCTCGCAAGTTGGCTGTGGCGATTACGCGATAAACGACTATAAATCGTTCAAAGAAAAATTTTTACTGTCGACCAATCCGTTTATTCGCGAAATAGTAACACCAAAAATCACTATGACTGAATTATGGCATCCTGACTTTGATATTTTAGGGTACGTAGTAAAGGCTTAGGACGTTCATGATAGACGAATTAAATGTATCCCTGCAAAAATATTCCAAGAACTGGGAAAAGCTGGTAGCCGAGCGGAATAATAAGGAGTTTTTTGAGGGGTTAAAGCCGGTGGCTGTGGGCTGGAAAGTGGCAGATGAGGCCGAGTACAAGAAAGTATATGAAGAACTGCGGGGCCAGTGCGACCGGATTGTTGAAACTTGGATGAACGGCCGCTGGATAGCCAAAATGCACCTTAAGGACGCAAAACTGACGGGCAACATAGAAATAATAAAGCTTATGCAGCGCCGGCCTGGCAGTAGTGATGCCCTCGGCCTGGACCACGTAGATTTTTACAGCCCAGCTGTTGCAGGTGCAGATGCAATACTAAAGCAAGAACCGGGCTTGAAGTGGAGCTGGGAAAGCAACGACGTCGTCGACGATTATGACTGGATTTCCATTTGGTTCAGTGGCACCGAAGCAAAGCTTAAGGCAGGCACGGTTATAGACATAGTCATAAAAGAGCTGGCCGAAGTAGGCGACCGCATCAAGGCGTAGCTTGACACATAATGCATAAAGGTTATGATTATAAAGTAATCGTGCGCATGGCGCGCCAGCAAAAATAAAAACTATTACAAACAAAATTTGCCCGCGCCGGTGGGCGCGCACGAACGAAAAGCCGACGGTTGAATGTCGGCTTTTCGGTTATAATGTGGCCTGAAAGCTATGATTAAATACTTTTATAGAAGCTTGCGCACGGCTGGTTTGGAAGAAGCCGAGAGCTTTAAACGCGGGACCTGGGTATATGTAGAGGCGCCCACTGTTGCCGACCTGGCGCGTTTGAGCGAAAAGTTCAACCTGGACCCGGGCATACTGGACGACTCCCTGGACGAAGACGAAGTGCCCCGCTTGGAAAAACAAGAGGGTGTGACCTATGTGTTCCTGCGTTTTGCTTACCAAAAGCCAAGCGGCGAGGTCGACACTTCGCCGGTACTGGTTATATTTGGCGGCGAGTACGTTATAACCATTTCGCAGGTGCATCTGCCAGCCCTAGACTTTCTAAAGCGCGGCCGCGTGCCATTTGCAACCACCCAGCGCGCCAAGCTTGTACTGCTCATATTTAGCCACATTAGCGACGACTACGACCGCTACATAAACCTCACCAGCCGCAAACTCAAAAGTGTCCGCACGCGTTTGCGCGGGCACAGTATAACCAACCAAGATCTTATAGACTTCGTGACTATAGAAGACGAGCTGAACGAGTTCCTATCTTCGCTGCAGCCTAACAACGCGACGCTCCGGCGCCTCATGGCCGGCAAACACGTGCCGCTGTACGAAGAGGACCAGGACTTAGTGGAAGACCTCATGCTCAGCAACGGCCAGTCCATAGAGGCCAGCCAAGCCAACTTGCGGTCCATAAGCAACATCCGCGATGCCTACTCCGCCATTGCCAGCAATAACCTCAACCGCACACTTACCATACTTACCATTGCTACCATACTTATATCGGTACCTAGCTTAGCCATGGGCGTCTATAGCCTAAACATCCCGCTGCCGGCGCAGCACAGCACAGACACATTTTGGGTCATTATGGCCATAAACGTAACGCTTATGTCCGTAGTCCTCTACATAGCCCGCAAAAAGCGTGTCATATAAATATAAACGGCGAAGTTATACTTCGCCGTTTATTTTGGTGGAGATACGGGGACTCGACTCACTTTCAGCGAGCCCGAAACTTCATGGCGTGCAACGAGTTGCACCCAGAAGATTTCCTTGCAAACTGCCACTGGCAGTTCTCACCCGGACCTTGGGCGGCGTTCTCGTCCAGACCAAACAAAAAGCCCACTCTTTAAGCAGGCTCTTTGTGTGGTGGAGATACGGGGACTCGAACCCCGGACCTCTTGCATGCCATGCAAGCGCTCTAGCCAACTGAGCTATATCCCCGAGCTCGAACGAGTATAACAGAGGCGGAAGAAAATCTCAATCGTCCATTGCTGTAGATTGGTTAGGGACGTACAATATAAGGGATAACTGGAGGTTCTATGTCCGCGTTAGCAATTATTCTGCTTATTATTATTTTGATTATCGTGCTTAACGGCATCCGCATAATCAACCAGTACGAGCGCGGCGTAGTCTTTCGCCTGGGCAAGGTACGCCCGGGTGTGAAGGAACCAGGCCTGCGGCTTATAATCCCCATTATCGACCAGCTTCGCAAAGTTTCGCTCCGCATAGTTACGCTGCCTATAGAGTCGCAGCAAATTATTACCAAAGACAATGTGTCCATTAGCGTTTCGGCAGTAGCCTACTACCAGGTTGTGGACCCCACTAAGTCAATCGTCCAAATAGAAAACGTCATATCGGCCATATACCAAATTGCCCAAACCACTGTGCGCAATATTGTCGGCCAAAGCGCCCTGGACGATGTGCTTAGCCAAACGGCAGCCATAAACGATAAAATCAAAGCCATCCTGGATGTACAAACAGAGAAGTGGGGCGTTAATGTGAGCACCGTAGAGCTCAAAGACATCCAGCTGCCTGACACCATGCAGCGTGCCATGAGCAAGCAGGCCGAGGCAGAGCGTGAAAAGCGCGCTAAAATTATCGCTGCCGAAGGTGAGGCACTAAGTGCCCAAAAACTAGGTGAAGCCGCCGATGTTATTGCTGCCCACCCCATAGCCCTGCAGCTACGCAACTTGCAAGTGCTAAACGACATAGCCGTAGAAAAGAACAGCACCATCGTCTTCCCAGCCCAGTTCATGGACACGGTAGAAAGTGTTAAGAACTTCATGGCGAAAGAGCATAAAGGCTAATGGAAGAAGCACAAATCTCAACATATAAACTCAACTGGCTGCGCGCGGCAGTGCTCGGCGCCAACGACGGTATTGTATCGGTTGCCAGCATAGTCGTGGGCGTGGCCGGTGCGCACAATGACCGACACTTTATATTTGTTGCCGGCCTAGCCGGCTTAGTGGCCGGCGCATTTAGCATGGCCGTGGGCGAGTATGTGTCGGTAAGTAGCCAGCGCGACACCGAGCGGGCCTACATAGATAAGGAAAAGGCAGAGCTAGCTGCCCACCCGGACGAAGAGCTAAAGGAGCTGGCAGAAATGTACCAGGCCAAGGGCTTGTCCGCTGCTACAGCCAAGCAGGTTGCCGACGAGCTTACCAAGCACGACCCCGTAAAGGCCCATCTAGATGTTGAGCTCAACCTGGACGAAGAAGACCTGACCAACCCGACCCATGCAGCTATTGCCTCTGCCATATCGTTTACCGTTGGCGCCCTCATACCGCTCCTAGCAATCTTGCTCATGCCTCGCAGCACCAGGATACTGGCCACCTTTGTAGCAGTGCTAGTTGCACTGACCATTACCGGTTACCTAAGCGCAACAGTAGGCGGTGCTTCGCGCCGCAAGGCCATATTCCGTGTAATAATTGGCGGCGCAGCAGCCATGGTAGGCACCTACTACGTCGGCCACCTCTTCGGCACCGCTGTTAACTAGCATTGTGATTCTTAGCTAAAAAGAGCTTTAGCAATAAGTTGCTTGCAACCCGGTAACGGTAGTTTATACTTCGAGCATAAGCATTAACAAAGGAATATTATGGACCCAACAACTCCAACCACTTCAACACCGGCAACTGCTCCAACGCCGACGCCCTCGGTATCAACAGTAAAGCCTGCGGCTAATACGGCAAAACCCAAGCTAGGAATAGCTGTTGTGGCGCTGCTGGTTGTAGTGGCAGCGGTTGCAATATGGCTGGCGCTCAGTGCCCAATCGCAGGCCAAAAAGGCAACCAAAGCCGCAGCCGATATGAACGCCCGCGTAACCAAGATTGAGACAGCTGACAAATACGTCGGTACCCAGATAAATGCTGATGAAAACCAGGCCGTCTTCCTTAGCACCGGTCAAGTTTACTTTGGCAAAATCACCCACCTTACACCTGACACCATGACGCTCGAGCACATATATTACCTAAACGGCAACGGCAGTTTCGATAAAACTTCGCAGTCCACCTCCGGCAATGTTAGCCTGGTTAAGCTAGGCAACGAGCTGCACAAGCCCGAGGACAAGATGATTATAGAAACCAAGAATGTTGAGTTCTGGGAAAACATCAAAAACGACAGCGAAGTCAGCAAAGCCATAGCCTCGTACGAAAAGAACAACCCATCACATTAGTTGTAAAAAGCTGTTTTAATCTGTAAAATTACAGAGTTGTAGTAAGGGAAAAGAGCAGCGAGCTTGCCCTTGCTTGCAAGGGTCGGCTTAGCCGACGAGCGATGGGAAAAACCGTAGGTTTGTCTCATTACGGCTCTTTAGCTCAGTTGGTAGAGCAGAGGCCTGAAGAGCCTTGTGTCCCCAGTTCGAGTCTGGGAGGAGCCACCAATCAAAGTGCCCAGTGAAAACTGGGCTTTTTGATTGGTCCCCAGACACGAACTGGATGCGAGAGCAAAGCGAACCACCAGTTCGGCAGAGCGAGGACGCGCGCAGGTACTTGTACCGAGCACGCCGCAGCGGCGGAGCGTAACAAAGTGGAGCGATCTGGGAAGAAGCTTGGCGAGAAACGGAACGACACACTGGTCTAATTGCTATTAAGTGACGTTCGTCATGTTTTATTGATATGTAGGAGTATACTGATAAACATAACCGAAGGAGGGTTTATGCGGCTATCGTATTACAAATACAGCCTCAAACATGGGGTGCAAAAAATCAAAACCAGAACAGCAATTATGCTCAGCGTAATTGGTCTAGCGCTTGGCGGAGGCGCAGGTATGTCCCTGCTAGCATTCAGCTCTGCACATGCAGCTACCCCAGGTTGGCAGCTAAACCCTAGCGCCATCGTATTTACCTGTGGCGGTGCGCCATATGGCCACCACCTAAACACGGTATCCGAAAACCAATCCACCGGCGACTTTACCGGCACAGGCTCATACAATGCAGATTCTTCATATACCTGGAATGCAACAGGCAACGTTAGCGACAGCAACATTACTTTTCAGATTGTTTACACCGGCACCAATGCTGGTTACACGTTAAACGGCGTAGGTACTATCGCTTCTGACGGTTCTGTTAGCGGCACTGTTGATGGCAATTGTGAAAGCTTCACTATGCCAGCCGGCAGCGCAACACACTACTGCTTGCCAACTGGCTTTGTGAGAGACGGCATAGACCTAACAGCCCGCCAAATCGGCGGTGATGTAACTGGTACGCTCGACGCTACCGGCTGTAATATCGGCGTGTACTACAACAGTGCACACACTGGCAACGTCACAGGCGCCACAGTATTCGGCGCAAACTACTTTGGTGTCGTTAACGACGGTACTTCAGTTGACGTTACCAACAGCACCGTACGAAACATCGGCGAAGTACCATTTAACGGAACCCAGCACGGAGTCGGTGTTTACTACACAAATGGTGCTACTGGGACAATTTCGGGCAACACTGTAAACCTATACCAAAAGGGCGGCATTGTCGCCAATGGTGACGGTACTGTTGTTACGGTTTCGCACAATACCGTTACAGGCTTAGGTCCAAAGGACTTCATTGCACAAAACGGTATACAAGTAAGCCGTGGGGCAACGGGGAGTGTTAACCTCAATACGGTAAGTGACAATGAATACACCGGAGCTAATTTCGCATCATCCGGAGGAATACTTGTATTCGGTGGTTGCGGAACTCCGGTTTCGGCTCACGTAGAGATTGGCAATAACACCGTAACGAACAATGATGTCGGTATTTACGCTGTAAACTACAATGACGACTGCGATGGGCCGACAAACGTCTGGACGAGAGTAAATGTCCACAACAACGTCATTTCCAAAGATTCCGACACTAATGTAAGTGGCTGGGATGGCAGCATCGGTTACCAGGCTGGTATAGACGATGTCGGCAAGGGCGACAATATACACAACAATAAGATTTCTGGTGCCGGATACACGCAGCAGACAAATCCTGTGGTTTACCCAATAGACACCACAATGACTTCAAAAGAAAAAGTACATAACAATACATTCTAAATAAATATAAAAATGCTGAGGTCCGCGGAGTTTAAAAGCTCCGCGCACTTTGCTTTTGACCGGTGTTTTGCTACAATCTTTCAGTCAGGTATTGCTGCCAAGCCCGGCGGACCAAACCAAGGAGCATTAGCGACTGTTTGGGCTGACGTGGAGGAGAAGCGTAGCCTCTAAGCCAAAGCTTTTGCCGAAAAGGCAAAACGAGGCAGGAGCGTACGCTTGGACGAGCGGGTCTAGCTCAGTTGTTTAGAGCGCGTCCTTGCCAAGGACGAGGCCAGGGGTTAGAGTCCCCTGACCCGCACCAATATGACACCTAGAAAAGCTCCCTTGATCGGGAGCTTTTTGTTTATTGATCGGCCGCTCGGTTTCAACCTTCGTCCGGTCAGGTAGAGCAAAGCGACAAAAATGTGCTATTTTACAGATTGAAACTAAGGTTATAACCTTAGTGCATCTAGCCTTAGACATTATCGCTAAGTGAGCTGAGGGAAACTGGTAGGAATGACTAAATATAAGAATAATCACTATGTCCCACAATGGTACCAGGAAGGGTTCATCCCGTCTGATGAACCAGTGCGCAATTTGCAGTATCTCGACTTGAATCCCGCCACCTTCACGAAGCCCGATGGAAGATTAATAAAGGACAAGGATGTAAGGCCCTGGGGTCCATCCAAGTGTTTTGCTGAACCTGATCTCTATACAAGATGGTTTGGCGCGGAAAGAAATACCCAAGTAGAGGAATTATTTTTTGGTCGCATCGATGCCAAGGCAAGAGATTCAATAAAGTATTTTAACGAATATGACCATACGAGTATTGATTACGAAGCCTTACACAATATGCTACCTTACTTAGGCTCGCAACGACTTAGAACACCGCGGGGGTTAGCATGGATTTCAGCGGAAACCGGTGTTACGGATAAGAATCAATTGATGCAGGCTATGGCTTCTTTAAGAGACATATATTCAGCTGTATGGGCTGAATGCATATGGCAAATAGCTGATGCTGATAATTCTGAAACAAAGTTAATAATCTCCGACAATCCAGTAACTGTTTACAATCGAGAAATCGGCACACACAACAGCACATGGCATCGCGATAGATCTGATCCTGACATAACCCTTTTCGGCTCACATACTATTTTCGCATTAACTATGAACAAGGTTCTTATATTAACCCATCCAGGTTGGGCAAAAAGCCCTTATCAAAATGGCATGTTGCGAAGGCCAAACATTCAACCGTACAGACCCACAGTGTTTAATTACACACAGATTCAGATTGATAGGCACCTAACAGAAGAAGAGGTCAGGCAAATAAACTTCATTTTGAAAAGTAAAGCACAGAGATATGTGGCGGCATACAAGAAAGAGTGGCTGTACCCAGAGAAACATGTAGACCCACGAGCATGGCGTGATTTTGGTGACGGCAGGCTGTTCCTACCTGACCCAAGATCGCTCACTACGGGCACCCAATATTTTGTAGGTTTCAAGGATGGAAGAACATATGCGCAAGATGAGTATGGCAGGCTGCCTACGCAAGATCAGCCCTCACAAGTGGAATTGAATACGTTACACAGAATACAAGGTGAATTTGCACATAAGTATGGTCCTGTACGGCGTGGAATATCATTTAGTATGGGCGAACTTGAAGAGGCGGTGGACAGTGATAGCATGCATGAACTGTACCTAAGCAGATATCGTCCAAGAGGAAGTGAGGCTAAACGCTTAAAGTTGGCAATGAAAGCGCAACGATTCAAAAAGGGTAACACAGAACGGAATAAGTGAATGGAATAACAGCTTCCATGCCTAGTGGTGCATAATAAATAGTGTCAGATTAGTTTGGGGAGAAGATTGAACAATGACTCTAAAAGATTTCACTTATTTGGACTCAGAAAGAATCCGCTCATATCTGGCTCAACTTGATGGCAGCGTCAACGAGAGCATGATGAGTACCAGTGAACATTCAACAAAAGCTGACATAAAGGCAGGGAGTGGTCATTTGACCAAAATGATTGCTGATGCTGAAGCAAAAGGAGGGTATCTCTACAAGAAGTCAAATACGGAAACATCTAGTTTGCATCATGCTGTTTTTGACTTGTTCGAGCAGAGGATTGAGAAGAATAAATTGATAGGTACATTGAGTGACGAAAAGCCGTTTACAGAAATCACATGTAGGTTGCGCGTTGCAGATTATCAGCTTCTTGCTCAGCAGTTCCAGGCGACTGCCAGCCTCATGCCCTTAATTGGTAGAATAACAGCGCAGCAAAATCATCAGCAGGGAAATAAACAAACTAATGAGGAAAAAGCACAGGCTAAACAAATCAAAGACATCGCATCCGCAATTGAACTCCTATTTGGTGAAGTCAGAATATTGCAGCTAATAAATAGTGCTGGTGAAATTATCGCTCAAGCATCTCTTGATGATGAGTTACTTCCTGAACATTCTCTATTTTTCGCTCGTAACAACGAAGTCTTACCACAGGAATACACAGTATTCTGTTTAAAACAAAGTAGCGCCACAGAAATTCCTGCTGTCCAAGAAGCTGGAGATGATTTCTCTAAAGCTATTACTGGCGCTGTAAGTTCATTAGCTACAATGCGTGAAACTTTACTGCCAACGTCTTCAGTGCCCAGCATTGTACCAATTGCAATTTACCGAAAAGTTTCAAGTATTTAAGAATGCGGTTACAATCTGTGCAACTATGCTGCAGCATAAGCACTTGATAAAATACGTTTATTATGATATTATTTACATGTAGCACTGTAGTTAAATATCTATGCAGATCAGAAGTAAACCACAGGAATTAATAGACGCTCAACTAGCCGTCTATGCCGATCAGTACCCCGCGCCAAATCATGAAGCCAGAAATGACGTGCTCCTCAATCAGCTAGCCAATTATGCTTTGCAGGGGTCTTTGCCGGACCGCGTTACCGTTGAGAACATTGGTTTCAGACCAAAGCACAATTTACTTACAGGTGTAGAACCCCTTTTTGATAAAGAGGAATATCTAGCATTAATTAGAAGCACCTCTAAAAAAGAGCTAGTTGCACTATCTGAGATGATAGCTAATTACGATAAAATGCAGTCACAAATTACAGCTACGAGTATTTGTGCAGATATATCAAAAGCTCGTTTACATTCTGACTATCTAGGTGAGGGGCGCCACAATATGGCATTTTCACAACGGCTGACAATTGGAGATACAACAAAAGACGCCGTAGTTATTATTCCCAAGCCAAATCCCGATTGGTCGGACAAAAGCAGGATTAATGAGCGTGCGGTGGCACTGAGCAAAGTTAAAGGGCTGCCCGGTATAGAACAAGGCATTGCCGTTTCATATAATCCGGCCGTTCTAGTTGTTGAAAAAGCTGCGGGTAAGCCAATAAAACAGATGGCAGGCCCAGAGCGTAGAGCCATTCCTTATAAGCATTGGCAAGATTTAGCAGAAAATGTAAGGACGCTGGAGGGTCGTGTGAGTATCGACGAAAACCCTGATAACTTTTTATACGATCCAGAAAGTGGCTTTAAAGTTATTGATATTGTAAGATCATTCAATTCTATCGATAATGCAAACGCGGGCAACATAGGCATAGTCGAGAGAATACAACGGCAATTTAGTTCTTAGTAGTCCCTTGTGGTGACGACAGTTATCAATACTTATATTTTTGCGCTGTGAACAATATTCTAATTTCGGCTACAACGCTGCAGCAAAATTCAGTGGTGGTACGATGTAGGTATGCGGAAACTTATTATGTGGAATGTGGTTACTGTTGATGGGTACTTTGAGGGCAAGCGGGCTTGGGATTTGGACTTTCACCAGACCGTGTGGGGCGATGAGCTCGAAGAATATACTACCAAGCAGTTAGAAACGGCAGATATGGTTGTGTACGGCGCTAAAACATACCACGGAATGGCCGAATACTGGACGCATGCCACGGACGACCCAAAGGCCGAAAAACTGAACACGATGCCAAAAGTCGTATGCTCTACCACAATCGAAACACCCGAATGGGAAAACACAGTGATTGTGCGAGACGCTGTCCGTGAACTGCCTGCCATGAAAGAACAAGGCGATGGAAATATGTTTGTTTTTGGTAGCGGCGAGCTCTCGGCGTCGCTTATGAAAGCCGGCCTGTTCGATGAATACCGTTTGTGCGTCGCGCCCGTTTTCCTGGGTGGCGGCAAGAGGCTGTTTAAAGAAGGGATACCGCACACCCAGCTATCGCTGCTTAATACAAAAAGGCTTAAAAGTGGCGGTGTCATCCTGTGGTACGGAGGGAAAGGCTGATGGGCAAGCTAATGTACCTTATGACGACATCGCTGGATGGCTATGCGGCGGATAAGCATGGCAACTTTGATTTTGCTATGCCGAGCGAGGAAGTGCATGCCTTTGTAGATGATGTGCTAAGTAATGTCGGTACGATACTTATGGGGCGCAAGCTGTATGAGGTTATGAAGGTCTGGGATGACATTCCAACAGAAGGTACCGGCGGAGCTATGGACGGGCCAAGCCAGGCTATGAATGACTACGCCAAAATATGGCACGCTGCTAACAAGGTAGTTTACTCAACTACGCTTAGCGAGGTTTCTATAGCTAACACAACCATTGAGCGGTCTTTTGACCTAGATGCCGTACGGAAGTTAGTGGCTGAGTCCGATAAAGATGTAGACATAGGTGGACCGAACCTGGCCAGCCAAGCCATAAAAGCCGGCATAGTCGACGAATACCACCAAATTATCGTCCCCGTCCTACTCGGTGGCGGCAATCACTGGCTGCGTACTGATGCTACGACCACGCTAGAACTGTCAGGCATGCGCGAGTTCGAAAACGGTTTCGCGTATCTTAAGTACAGTAAAGATTGAACCCGGCCAATCAATAGCATGATCAAATATTCATAGATAGTGCTTTGGCGATTTCATGAAAAGCAAAGTGTCTGTGTCGTATTTACCCACGTATTATAAGTTTGCTAGGATAAGGACTATGGATGAAAACCCAAGACAAAAAAATGAAAAACAGGATTCACCAATTCTCGAACATAAAAATATAATTACTCCGCTCAATGCCATTACAAGCACCCCTAATACAACTGCGCCTTCTGAGTCGGTAACTCTTACGCAACAAGCTGACAGTCCTCAGATGGAGCCCGCAGCTTATCAGTCTGATATGCCTAGTCCCGACAAGCCAAAAAGAAAGCTGGCTGTGAGTTTTGTACTAATTACAGTTGTTATTGTGGTAGCTATCATTTTATACGTAGGTTATCGTCTGTATAGAAGTGGCCAAGTACATAGTACAAATCAGCAAATAAGTACGCCCGTATCCAGCGCTTCAAACAACGATTATCAAGATTACTATTTGGACGAGATAAATCAAAGCCGATTTAAAGTTAAAGACGTGGCCGTAATTGACTTATCGACACACTCAGGATATGGCAACGATGCCCCTCGCTTTACTTCTATATCAATCATTGATAATGTCACAGATAGCAGTGCCAAAATAGGTGTAGGCCTATGGGAAACAAAAGAAATACCTGACGCCTTCAACCCTCCATCGCATTGTGGAGACCCTGACCCAAGCAATAACTACCATTACTATCACGACAACCTTAAGGTTTACTTCGGTGACTGCCACATGTTAAGTGATGTTAAGGGAATCGGTACCCTATATGCTCGTGATCAGTTTGAAGCATCGGCAGGCCAGACTGGCGACGAAATAGGTCAGGCGCAACGTGCCGCCGGATACTACGATTACTATTACATTGTCGATAACAATACTCTCATAACTATTTTTGACATTCAGCGGAAATTAGGCATAGAAGGAATCACACAGCTCATAACTAACCTTACAAAAGTTTCTCATAGCGATATGCTAAACAAGGCAAGTCAGCTACAGGCCAACCAAAATACATCGCAGTAAATTAACACCCACTACGACAATAGGTAATAAGACGCTGGCATTTTACTAATAGGACTACAATGGAAGTATGAGAAAAGTCGTTGTATTGAGCTTCATAAGTTTGGATGGGGTTATGCAGGCGCCGGGCGGGCCGGAAGAGGATACTAGCGGCGGGTTTAAGTATGGCGGGTGGACTGCGCCGTACTTTGACGAAGAAGCCGGCAAGATTATGGGCAGCCAAATGCAGCCGGCAGACCTACTTCTGGGGAGGAAGACGTTTGATATATTTGCGGGCTACTGGCCGGAGCACGCCGACATGTGGCCGGGCATAAATGAAGCCACCAAGTACGTGCTGAGCAATACTTTGGAGCAGTCTGACTGGAACAACAGCGTGTTCCTAAAAAGCTTGGAGGACATGAAAAAGCTGAAGGAGGGTGAAGGCCCTGACCTGCAAGTACATGGCAGCGGACAGCTTATACAGCTATTGCTTAAGAATGACTTGGTGGACGAGCTGTGGCTCAAAACTTTCCCGCTCACGCTCGGCAGCGGCAAGAAGCTGTTCGCCGACGGCACAATCCCGGCAGCCTTTACACTTACAGACAGCACGATTACGCAAAGAGGTGTAATATTCGCTAACTACAAACGGGCGGGCGATGTCAAAACTGGCACCGTTGGGGAATAAACCGGTTCGTTTGCTTAGTATCAGTTGCTATTGCTGATATGTAGGACTATCGTTAAGAGTACAAGGCAAGTTGCTTATGACCGGCAACTCACTTAACAACCGCAGAGGAGGCCGCTACTATGGCAACTACTAACAATGATTACCCCGTCAGGTTTGACGTGGACTACCCGGCAAAGCTTGACCGCGCAACAACTTTCTTTCGCCTGCTATGGAGCATCCCAATACTGGTTGTGATGTCAGCGCTATCCTCGTCTGGATATGAAACAGTCGTGCACCATTCTGGCGGGGCAACTACTACAACTGGCGGCAGTATAACGGCTGGGCTAGCGACAGCTACAGCACTGATGATTCTTTTCCGGCGGCGCTACCCCCGCTGGTGGTTTGATTTTGCCGTAGAGCTGAACCGGTTTTCGGCAAGAGTCGGCGCGTACATCTTTTTGCTGACCGACCGCTACCCATCAACGGTAGAGCAGCAAACTGTGCACCTTGACTACGTATACCCTGACGTAGAGCGTGACCTAAACCGTTGGCTACCACTGGTAAAATGGTTGCTAGCTTTGCCGCATTACGTGGTGTTGGCACTCTTGGTTCTAGGTGCCTTTATTACGACGATAATTGCGTGGTTTGCAATATTGTTTACTGGCCAATACCCTAAAGGGTTGTTTGACTTTGTCGTGGGGGTTGGCAGGTGGGGTGCCCGCGTAAATGCCTATGCGTTTTTGTTAACTACAGACAAGTACCCGCCCTTCAGCCTTTCGTAAAAGGCTCTATAATTAATATATGTTTACAAAAACTCTGGCCGATGGAACGGTGCACAAGCTGCCCGAAGATATGCGTAAGGCCATACTGGCCGACAAGCGCATGCTGGCAATGTGGGAAAGCATAACACCACTTGCCCGCAACGAGTGGATATGTTGGACCATAACCTGCATGAAACCGGAAACGCGCGTAAAGCACATAAAAGTTATGCGCGATAAAATGCACAAGGGCGAGCGCCGCCCCTGCTGCTGGGTTGGCTGCATCCACCGCACCGATAAGGCTATAAGCCCTTCGGTGCAGAGCGTACTGAGCAGACGTACAAGTTCTCGGTAAAAGCAGCTTATATTCTTGTTTGAAACCAAGTTTGCAGTTATTATGGCCACAATAACTACTAACACAGACAAAAAGGATACTGTATGACACTTGGTAACTTAAAAGGCGAAGCAACCAGCTTCCTTAACAAGTATAAAAGCGAAAACCCGGCGGCTTATGCGGCCGCTGAGCAGGCTGTAGGCGGGCTGCTGATACTCGATGGTTTTATAGGCATAGACAACCCTTTAGGTGGCAAAAAACGTCCCGGTATATTCGGTTCGCTTACAGGGGTAGTAGTGGGTGTTGTTTTTATGCTTGCGCCCACATTCTTTGGCAATGTTACGGGTATTAATAAGCTAACAGCAACCACTAATGCTACCATCGTTTCGGTGGGCCAGCCGCAAGTATCCCAAACAAGAAATAGCAATGGCACAACCAGCACCAGTTCTTCGTGTTCTGCTACCGCCAAGTACACCGTTAACGGTAAGACGTATACTCAACAGTCATCCATGAGCTCCAGTGGGATGTGCGGTTTCACGGTAGGCGCAACAATACCTATTAACTATGATCCTGCTAACCCAGGTAATTGGGGCAGTGATATTAAAACAGTTAAAACCATCTTCAAAGTATTCTTTTGGGCTGGGCTGGCAGTGGTTGTTTCGAGTATAGTCACCTTCCTCATTCGCCTTGCAAGCATTATTTTCGGCTGGAAATTACTAAAAAACGGCCGGGCACTCGCGAAAACGTTGCCTCCTGGAACCGACTTGTCGGGTACTATTAAGCAAATTGAACATGAGTTTAAAACATCACTATTTGGCTTTGGCGGCGGTACGCCAACAGCTCCGGCTGCTACGCCTCCTGTAGTTCCAGCCCCACCGGCACCTG
>DASSKV010000067.1:0-3925 GCA_035690125.1 Saccharimonadales bacterium (SeqCode)
CATTACCTTAAGACATACCTGCCATACTTGCCATTGCTGCTTATTGTAACTATCGGTTTGGCAATCAACTCCGTATTCTTAACTCCTGCCCGCGTACTCGGGGACCAAACGAACATAACAGTTGATGGCTTGTTTGCTGACACTAACCAGCAACGCACATCAGACAGCGAAACGGCGCTTAACCTAAACGACCAGCTGAATAGTGCAGCCCAAGCCAAGGCGAATGATATGGTTACGCGCGACTACTGGTCACATAACACCCCCGACGGCCAGCAGCCATGGACATTTATAACCGCAGCGGGCTATACCTATACGGCAGCGGGCGAAAACCTGGCATATGGCTTTGACAGCTCCGATGCCGTCATAACGGGCTGGATGAACAGCGCCGAACACCGGGCGAACATACTTAGTACTAGCTACAAGGATGTCGGCTTCGGCATAGCCAGCTCACCAAACTTTGTCGGCACCGGTCCAGAGACGGTCGTAGTTGCCATGTATGGCGCCCAGCAAGATACTAACAGCGTTAATATAAGTTTTTCTGTCGGGTCCAAGCCATCCTCGCCAAGTCCCGTTGCTACAGAAACGCCAGCACCAACACCAGTGGCTCCTACCTCCCCAACTCCAGACACTTCGACTCCTGCTCCTGCCCCTACAGCTAGTTCCACACCTACAGTAGCCCATAGTGCTACCCAGCTGTCGACAACCCGCAACATATCGCGAATACAGTTGCTAGCCCAGGACGAAGCCTGGAGTACTCTGGCGGTTACGTTAATCGGGCTTGGGACGATAGCTATTTTCCTAACGCGCCATGTCCGCTTCTGGCACCGCGCTATCCGTAAAGGTGAGATGTTCGTTATCAGGCACCTTTGGTTTGACGCGCTTATAGTCTCAATAGCTACTGGCTGCTACATAGTCAGTCGAGTAGCCGGTGTCATTGGCTAAGCCAACTACTGCATTTTTATATTTTCACTGCCGACTAATGCAGCTAACTGGGTAACTGCTTCACTTTCCCTGTCTATACCTGTGGGCAGCTTGATGGCTTGCTTGTTAGCAGCCTCGCCTAGGACCAGCACTACTTCGGTCTGGCCGCTGTAGTTATCCAGGGTCTCTTTTAGTGTCATGAGCTTTTGCTGGTCGTCACTGCTCGCTAGCCGGATATACAGGCGGGGATTGGCTAGTGGCTCACTTACGACGGCTGCCTTCGCGCCCGGCCCCTTAAGAGCGGCGATGCTAGGCTTTGCCTTGGGGACTTTGCGCTTTTTGCCGGTTGCTTGGTAGGCCTGGGCTTGCGTAGCGGTGATTTCCCGCGCGTCGTCTACCATAACTTTCGCCTCTTGGCTGACTTTGCCGTCACGGTCTTTAGCATTGACCTTGCCCCGTACTAGCACCACCTTGTCGCGTTCCCAGATACCCAGTGTCTGTTGGTAGGCATTGGGGAACAGTATGGCCTCTATTTCGCCAGTTTGGTCCTCCAGCTTTACAAAGGCCATTTTTTTGCCATTCTTTGTGGTTATATCGCGCACATCACTTATAGCACCGCCGACCGTCACGGCCTTGCCGTCATGTTCTGGCTTAATACTCGAAAGCGGAATAGTTTTCTCGCTTAGGAACGTCTCAAAAACTTCAAGCGGGTGTTGGCTAAGGTACAGGCCTAACAGCTCACGCTCCCACATCAGTTGCTCGCGCGTATCGTACACAGTCAAAGGCTTATCTAGTTTGAGCTCAACCCGTTCAACAAGCGGCTCCTCGGCATTTCCAAACAGGTCAACTTGGCCGCTGCTCGCTTGCTTTTGTAACCGGGCTGCAAACGCCAGCAGCATATCCAAGTTATGAAGCAGCGTTGAGCGGTCACTAAAACGGTCAAATGCCCCGGCTTTTACCAGGCTTTCCATAGCTTTACGGTTTACGATTCGGCAGTTTACTTTACCCAAAAAGTCTTCCAGGCTGTCAAATGGTCCTGACTGGCGGGCGCGCAGTATCTCTTCCACGGCACCAGTTCCTACATTCTTTATGGCAGCCATACCGAAGCGGATTTGCGGCTTTTTACCGGGAACCACGGCAAACTCCACGAATGATTCGTTTACATCAGGTGGCAACACCTCTATGCCCATGTGCCGGCACTCGGTTATTTCGATAGCCAAGCGGTCTGTGTCATCGAAGTCGCTAGTCATCAGCGCTGCCATGAAAGCAGCTGGATAGTGAGCCTTTAGGTAAGCTGTCCAGTAGGAGATTTGGGCATAACACGTGGCATGGGCTTTGTTAAATGAATAGTCCGCGAATGGCTGGATCTGGGTCCAAAGTTTTTTAGCATTGGCTGGAGTAAGACCCTGCTTTATACAGCCGTCTATAAACTTTGGTTCCTCGGCCATCATGATGTCGCGTTTCTTTTTACCAATAGCCTTGCGTACCAAGTCGGCCTCACCGGGAGTATAGCCTGCTACCAGCTGTAGTAGCTTGATAATCTGCTCCTGGTAAACCATAACGCCATAGGTGTCCCCGAGTATTGGTTCCAGCGACTCATGCAAGAAATGTATCGAAGCAGGGTTGTTTTTACCCTCAATAAAGCGCGGGATTTCGGACATTGGGCCCGGGCGGTACAAGGCGCCCATAGCGATAATATCCTCGAACAATGTTGGCTTCAACTCTTTTAGATAGCGCTTCATGCCTGCCGATTCCAGCTGGAACACGCCTGTGGTGTCGGCCCGCTGCAAGAGCTTAAAGGTATCGGGGTCGTCGTTTGGGATCTCACCTAGGACAATGTCCTTTTTGTAGACTTTTCGGATAATGCGGAGCGCGTTATTTAAAATAGTGAGGTTGGAAAGCCCCAAAAAGTCCATTTTGAGCAGACCTAGCTCTTCTATCGGGCCCATGGAATACTGGGTGGCTACCACGCCTTTTTGAGCCATTTCGAGCGGGGTGTAGCGCACAATTTCTTCGGGTGCAATAACTACACCGGCGGCATGGACACCATGGCTGCGTATGGTGCCCTCTAACTGGACGGCCAGGTCAAACACCCGTTTGGCCGTTTCGTTGGTCTCGTACTCCCGTTTTAAGTCAAAATCTTCTTTGAGCGAATCTAAGAGTGGGATGTGTCGGCCTTGTATGGGTGGCGGAATCATCTTGGCCAGACGGTCAGCTTCAGCGTAAGGCACTTGGAGCACCCTGGCCACATCCCTGACGGCATTACGGGCCGCCATTCGGCCAAAAGTGACAATGTTAGCCACCCTATCACTACCATACTTGTCGACGCAGTACTGTATTACCTCATCACGGCGGCTATCCTGGATGTCTATGTCTATATCGGGCATGCTTATGCGGCCGGGGTTTAGGAAGCGCTCAAACATAAGCTTATATTTGAGTGGTTCAATTTCGGTAATACGGATAGCGTACGCTACTATCGAACCGGCAGCAGAACCACGTCCAGGACCAAACACAATGCCCTGGTCTTTACCCCACTTTATAAAATCTTGGACTATGAGGAAGTAGCCGTTGAAACCCATGGAGTCCATTATGTCCAGTTCGTATTCAGCACGTTCGATTATTTCACCGGTCAGCTGCTTACGTGCTTCGGCACTAGTGAGATTTTCACTTTCTTCAATCGTTATATTGCCGTAGCGCCAGGCCAGGCCTTGCCATACTAGCTTGTGCAGGTAACTCTTTTCGGTTTCGCCTTTGGGCACCGGAAACTTCGGAATAAGTATTTTGCCCAGTTCTATATCGACGTTACAACGGTCGGCTATGGCTTTTGTGTTAGTTATAACCTCTGGGTGAGTCTTGCCCCAGCGGCCGATTATTTCCTGCGGGTCGGTTACGTGCAGCTCAAAGTCTTTGAGGCTCATTCGCTTTTCATCTGATAGGAATGAGCCAGTCTGCACGCACAGCAGTATTTCGTGCGCTTCCTGGTCTTCGTGTGTCAAATAGTGGG